>NZ_JAHZDL010000154.1:0-2634 GCF_019422385.1 Flavonifractor sp. | reverse complement strand
TCCCCCAGCGCCCGGGCCGGGCCGCTGCCCTGCCGGGTGACGGTGAGGCGGAGGCGGGTGGGCTCCAGCCACTCCACGTTCCAGAACTGGATCCCCTTCTGGGCGCACAGGTTGAGGAGCCGCTCGGGAAAGGCCCCCGTCACCTCCAGCCGGACGCTCCCCCACAGGGCGTTGACCAGCCGCTTCAGCATCGCCCCGCCCCCCTATTCCAGCTCCACGGCCCGGATGGCCCCGGTGATCAGGAGCTGGCTGGCGTTCATGCTCTTCAGCTCCAGCCCTGTCCCCATCACCTTCACCACCAGCTTGCCGCCGGATATGTGGATCTCGTCGTCGCCGTAGGAGAGAATCCCCCTGTGGTTCTCCATCCGCAGCTCCCGGCTGCCCACCAGCTCGATGCGGGGCAGGCCCGCCACCACGTCGCCGGGCAGGTCGAACACCTCCGCCGTCTTTTCCAGCAGGCCCTCCTTTTTTCCGCTCCGATCCATGGCAGTCCCCCCTCGTCCTCCATGCTTATGAGGGAGGGGGGACGATCTTGCCTGTCCCGGGGAAAATGGAGGCAAAGCCGGAGCATTTCTGTAGGGGCGGTCTGCGACCGCCCCTACAGGGCCCGGCAAATTGGCGCTGGGCCTGCCTGCGCGCGTCTCCGGCACGCTCCATAGGGACGGTGTGCCTCTCTGTAGGGCGGGGGCTTGCCCCCGCCGCCCCTACGGGGTTTCCGTGCTCTGCCCCCCGTCCACAAGGGCCAGCAGCTTTTCCCGGGTGTTGTCCTCCGGGTGGGCCAGGATGTGGGCCGCCAGGCGGCGCTGCATGGCGCCGATGGTCTCCCCCTCCAGCCCCAGGGCGGCCAGCTCCCCGCCGGAGATCGCCAGCTCCCGCACTGCCTCCGCCTCCGGGTGGAGCACCCCCCGGCGGAGAGAGCGCTCCACCGGCAGGGAGGTGATGGGGAAGCCGGTGAGGCGGCAGAACGCCCGCCACCGGGGGATGGGGGCGGCGGGCACATCCCGCAGGGGGGACAGGTCGGGACAGTCCGGGCTCCCCCCCAGGTGGGCCAGCAGGCCCAGCCCCAGGGCATCCCTGGCTTTTTCCGGCCGGGGGGAGAGGAGGATCTTCTCCAGCTCCGCCTTGATCCGCTCCCCCGACAGGTGGGCCGCCCGGTTGGCATTGCGCCGGATGGCCGCCAGGGTGCCCTCCTCGATGGAAAACCCCAGCTGGGCGGCGAAGCGCACCGCCCGCAGCATCCGCAGGGCGTCTTCGGCAAAGCGGGTGTCCGGGTCGCCCACGCAGCGGATCAGCCTGCGGAACAGATCCAGCTGTCCGCCGTGCAGGTCGATCACCATGCCGCGCTCATCCAGAGCCATGGCGTTGACGGTGAAGTCCCGCCGGGCCAGATCCTCCGCCAGGGTGGCGTCGAAGTCCACTTCGTCCGGGTGGCGGCCGTCGGCGTAGCCCCCCTCCCTCCGAAAGGTAGTCACCTCCACCGGCCCGTCCTCCGTCAGCACCGTGACCGTGCCGTGCTTCAGGCCTGTGGGCACCGTGCGGGGAAAGAGGGCCATCACCCGCTCCGGCCTGGCGTCGGTGCACACGTCCCAGTCCCCCGGCGTCCGGCCCAGCAGGAGATCCCGCACGCAGCCCCCCACCGGGTAGGCGTAGTAAAGCTTCCGATCCAGGGTCTCCAGGCATTGCCGCACCCCGGCGGGGATGGGCCAGTCCACCGTGGGCAGGCCGCCCTCCAGCCGCTCCACCCGGGGCGGCTCAGAGGCCAGCACATCGGCGATCAGGTTGGTGCCCTTCAGCAGGTAGTGGCGGGTGCCCTCCAGCAGGAGAGTGCTGTTGGCCCGGTACTCCTCCAGCCAGGGGGAGGCATCGCTGACGAAGAAGCACCAGGGCTCCTCCCCCGGCTGGCACCAGCAGTCCTCCCGGTAGGTCTCCTCGCTGACCTGGTAGCTGACCACCGTCCCCCAGATCCAGGTGAGGCGCAGCCGGTGGTCATGACGCCAGTCGTCGTCCTGGAGCATGGTGAACACTAAACCGTCATCCCGGAACTCCGCCTTGTCCAGATCGTACATCCTCTCTGTCCGCGGGTGGGGCGTCCACCGCACGAAGGAGCCGTCCTTTCCCATCATTTTCTCCGCCTCCCGGCTCTTTTTGGTATTTTGTGCTTGCCATTCGCCTATAATGGTATATAATATAATACCTGCAATTCCTCCTGCATTATAATCTACTGTGAAGGGTGTGTAAACCCCATGGCAAGCGCCGACATTCACGATTACATCGCCCCCGGCCGCCGGGCCCACCTGGTGGGCATCGGCGGGGTGTCCATGTCCCCCCTGGCCGAGGTGCTCCACAAGGCGGGCATGGTGATCACCGGCTCCGACATGCGCAACAGCGCCACGGTGGAGCACCTGCGCTCCCTGGGCATCCCCGTGGCCATCGGCCACCGGGCGGAGAACATCCAGGGGGCGGAGCTGGTGATCCGCACCGCCGCCGTCCACGACTCCAACCCCGAGATCGCCGCCGCCCACGCCCAGGGCATCCCCGTCTTTGAGCGGGCCCAGGCCTGGGGCTCCATCATGCGGGGGTACAAGAACGCCCTGTGCATCTCGGGCACCCACGGCAAGACCACCACCACCTCCA
>NZ_JAHZDL010000153.1:0-2693 GCF_019422385.1 Flavonifractor sp. | reverse complement strand
CTCATGGCGGAAGGGGCGACAATTTCGCAAGAAATCGAGTCCCTTCCGCCATGCAGTCTTTCTCGAAAAAGCGGCTCCGCCGCTTTTTCGACACAGAAGTTACGCCTTGAGGCGCAGCCACTCGCTGGTGTACAGATCCAGGATGTCCTGGGGCAGGTTGGTGTAGGACTCGCACTGGGCCATGATCTCCGCATCGGGATAGGCCATGGGGTCGCTGGACACCTCGGGATCCAGCTCCTCCCGCACGCTCATCAGCGGGGTGGAGTACCAGATCTCCTCGCAGTTCTTCAGGCCGGCCTGGGTGGAGCACATGTAGTTGATGAAGGCCTCGGCGTTCTCCTTGTTGGCCGCGCCCTTGGGGATACACATGGCGTCCACGTAGATGTTGGTGCCCTCCTCGGGGAGGTAGAAGGCCAGGTCGGGGTTGTTCTCCGCCATGGTCAGGTAGTCGCCGTAGTAGTAGGTGCCGATGGCGGCGTTGGAGCCCTCCATCTTGCTGAAGATCTGATCCATGGCATAGCCCTGGAGGATGGACTTCTGCTCGATGAGGGAGTCCACCGCCTCGGTGATCTGGTCAGGGTCGGTGGTGTTGTAGGAGTAGCCCAGGCGCTTGAGGGCGATGCCGATGGCGTCCCGGGAGTTGTCGATCATCAGGATATCGTTGCTGTATTTCTCATTCCACAGCAGATCCCAGCTGCCGGTGTCCGCCTCGTCCACCATGGTGGTGTTGTAGATGACACCCATCAGGCCCCACATATAGGGGACGGAGTACAGGTTCTCCGGGTCGTACTCGGGATTCTTCAGCTCCGGATCCACGTCGGAGAAGTTGGGAATGTTGTCGAAGTTCAGGGGCTCCAGCTTGTCCTCTTCGATGAGGCGGGAGATCATGTAGTCGGAGGGGATGATCACGTCGTAGTCGGCGCCATCGCCGTCCAGCACGGCATACATGGCCTCGTTGCTCTCGAAGGTCTGGTAGTTGACCTTGATGCCGGTCTCTTTCTGAAAGTCCTCCAGGACGGACATGTCGATGTACTCGCCCCAGTTGTAGACGTTTACCTCACCGGCAGAGCCGCCGCCTCCGCAGCCGCTCAGGCAGGTCGCCGCCACAGCGGCGCCCAGGGTCAATGCCACAAATTTTTTCAATTCTCTCTCGTGCTCCTTTCAGACACAAAATACATATTTTCCAAACCCGCCGGGGCGTGCCCCGGCGGGGCCGGAACGGGGAAGGGGGATCAGGGCCGCAGGTCGGCCCGCCGCTCGGCCCGGATGGCCGCCTGGGTGCGCCGATCCTGCCGGCTCTGCCGGACATTGATGAGGATCATGAGGGCGATGACCACCACAAACATGAGGGTGGACAGGGCGTTGATCTCCGGGCTGATGCGCCGGCGCACCATGGAGTAGACCACCATGGACAGGGTGTTGGCCCCGGAGCCGGCGGTGAAGTAGCTGATCACAAAGTCGTCGATGCTCATGGTGAAGGCGATGAGGGCCCCGTTGAGCACGCCGGGCAGGATCTCGGGCAGGATCACCTTGCGGAAGGCGTACCACCCGGTGGCGCCCAGATCCTGGGCGGCCTCAAAGATGTTGGGATCCAGCTGCCGCAGCTTGGGCATGACGGACAGGATCACGTAGGGGATGTTGAAGGTGATGTGGGCGATGAGCAGGGTGCCGAAGCCCAGCCGGAGCCGCAGCCCCAGGCCGCCGAACAGGCCGTTGAGGGCCCCCAGGGCCAGCACGAACAGCAGCATCATGGACACGCCGGTGATGATGTCCGCGTTGGTCAGGGGGATGTTGTTGATGGTCATGCAGACGGTGCGGGCTCTCCGCTTCATGTTGGCAAAGCCGATGGAGGCGGCGGTGCCCGCCACGGTGGCGATGGCCGCGGAGAGGATGGACACCAGCAGGGTGGTCTGGAGGGCCTCCAGCACATACCTGTCCTGGAACAGCTCCGCGTACCACTGGAGGGAGAAGCCGCCCCAGACCGCGCTGCTCTGGGAGGCGTTGAAGGAGAAGGCCACCAGCACCAGGATGGGGGCGTACAGGAAGGCGAAGACCAGAATCAAAAAGAGCTTGCTGAAAATTCCGTTGCGTTTCACAGCAGCACCGCCTCCCCCTCACCCTCGCCGAAGCGGTTCATAATCCCCATGCATACCAGCACGATCACCATCATCACCAGGGAGATGGCCGAGCCCAGATGGGGGTTGTAGGCGTTGCCCAAAAACTGCATCTCAATGAGATCGCCCAGCAGGATCGTGGTGCCGCCGCCCAGCAGGCGGGAGATGACGAAGGTGGACACCGAGGGGATGAACACCATGGTCACGCCGGACAGCACGCCGGGCAGGCTCAGAGGGAAGATCACCTTGCGGAACACCTGCTGGCTGTTGGCGCCCAGATCCTGGGCCGCCTCGATCACCCGGGGGTCGATCTTCTCGATGACGGAGAAGATGGGCAGGATCATAAAGGGCAGGAAGTTGTACACCATGCCCAGCACCACCGCGCCCTGGGTGCCCAGAAATTCGATGTAGGCCACGTCGGTGGGCAGGGCCAGGCCGAAGGCGCCGTTGAGAACCCCGTTCAGGCCGTTGAGCAGGTTGAAAAAGCCCAGGGAGCCCAGGATGTTGTTGATAAACCCGTTGCGCTCCAGCAGGAACATCCAGGAGTAGGTGCGCAGCAGGAAGTTCATCCACATGGGC
>NZ_JAHZDL010000152.1:0-2700 GCF_019422385.1 Flavonifractor sp. | reverse complement strand
GCTGGTCACCGCCTCCGCGGGCAACCACGCCCAGGGCGTGGCCTACGCCGCCCAGCACGCCGGGGTGGAGGCCACCATCGTCATGCCCACCACCACCCCCCTGGTGAAGGTGAACAACACCAAGGACTACGGGGCCAAGGTGGTGCTCCACGGGGAGACCTTCGACGACGCCGCCGAGCTGGCCGCCAGGCTGGCCCAGGAGGAGGGGCTCACCTACGTCCACCCCTTCAACGACCCCGCCCTGGCCACCGGGCAGGGCACCATCTCCTACGAGATCTTCCAGGATCTCCCCGATGTGGACGTGATCCTGGTGCCCATCGGCGGCGGCGGGCTGGCCTCCGGCGTGTCCACCCTGGCCAAGCTGCTCAACCCCAACGTGACGGTGATCGGCGTGGAGCCCACCGGCGCGGCCTCCATGAAGGCCAGCGTGGAGGCGGGCCACGTGGTCACCTTGGACAGGGTGGAGACCATTGCCGACGGCGTGGCGGTGAAAACCCCCGGTGACCAGATCTTCCCCTATATCCAGAAGAATATCGACGACATCATCACCATCGACGACGACGAGCTGGTGGACGCCTTCCTGGACATGATGGAGAAGCACAAGATGATCGTGGAGAACGCCGGCCTGCTGCCCATCGCCGCCCTGTACCACCTGAAGTGCAAGGGCAAGAACGTGGTGCCTGTCCTCTCCGGCGGCAACATGGACGTGATCACCGTGGCCTCCCTGGTGCAGCACGGGCTGATCAACCGGGGCCGGGTGTTCACCTTCTCCGTCCAGCTGCCTGACCGTCCCGGCGAGCTGCTGCGGGTGGCCCAGATCGTGGCCGAGGCCAACGGCAACGTGATCCGGCTGGAGCACAACCAGTTCGTCAACATCAACCGCCAGAGCGGCGTGGAGCTGCGGGTCACCCTGGAGGCCTTCGGCCACGCCCACAAGAAGACAATCCTGGAGGCCCTCCGCGCCGCCGGATATCAGGCCCGGGAGTGCAGCACCAAGAACGTGTACGATTGAACTCCCTCTAGGGGGGACTTTGTCCCCCCTAGATACGGATTTCCCGCGCCGCCTTTAGGCGGCACAGGCAATCCGATACCCCCCTCGCCTCCGCAGTGCGGAGGCGGTTGCCCGCCAGTGCGGGCAAGTATCGGTGTCCTGCGCAGGCGCATGTCCTGCTCCGGACTTTTTATTCCTTTATTTTCGCCGCAAGCGGCGAAAACTCTGCGAGGCGTTCCATGGTTCAGGGTCAACCCTGTCAGGGACAGGGCCGACCCTGAACCTTTATGCGAAGCAGAGCCGTTTCCCCCGGGGCAGGGGCCGCCGGGCCGGCGCCCGTGGGCGGAGGGGAGCCCCGGCGGGGCCCCGGGCGGCGTCCGCTTGCCGTATCCTATGTGCCCCGCTACCGGTTTGCCCCGGGCCTGTCCCGGGCGCCACGGCTTATCCTACCACACAATTCTGAACTTCCCTTCAAGGAGTGGTAAAAAAATGATTAAAATTGCCCCGTCCATCCTCTCGGCAGATTTTGCCAACTTGGAGCGGGACATTCACCGGGTGTCCTCCGCCGACTGGCTCCATGTGGACGTGATGGACGGCTGCTTCGTGCCCAACATCACCATCGGCGTGCCGGTGGTAAAGTCTATCCGCAGATGCACCGACCTGTTCCTGGACGTGCACCTGATGATCGACAAGCCGGTGCGGTATGTGGAGGCCTTTGCTCAGGCGGGGGCGGATCTCCTGTCCGTCCACCTGGAGGCCGACCACCCCACCGGCATCGCCGAGGCCCTGCGGCGCATGGAGGCCTGCAAGGTCAAGAAGGCGGTGGCCCTGCGGCCCATCACCGCCGCCCGGGCGGTGCTGCCCTACCTGGAAGGCCTGGACATGGTGCTGGTGATGACGGTGGAGCCCGGCTTCGGCGGCCAGGCCTTCCTGGAGAACCAGCTGGACACCATCCGCCAGGTGCGGGAGCTGATTGAGAAGTACAACCCCGCCTGCCGGCTGGAGGTGGACGGCGGCATCGGCCCCAAGACGGCGGCGGCGGTGATTGCCGCCGGGGCGGACACCCTGGTGGCCGGCTCCGCCGTGTACGGCGCGGAAGATCCGGCGGCGGCCATCGCCGCCCTGCGGGGGGTGTGACCGATGCAGTACCTTCCGCCCGCGCTGGAGCGGCTGGTGGAGCAGTTCGCCCGCCTGCCCGGCATCGGCCGCAAGACCGCCCAGCGGCTGGCCTTCTTCGTCCTCTCCCTGCCGGAGGAGGAGACCGCCGCCTTTGCCGACGCCATTGTGGGCGCCAAGGCCTCCATCCACTGCTGCCCGGTGTGCCAGAACTTCTCCGAGGGGGAGGGGCTGTGCCCCATCTGCCAGGATCCCAAGCGGGACACCTCGGTGATCTGCGTGGTGGCCGACCCCAAGGACGTGGTGGCCATGGAGCGCTCCCGGGAGTACCCCGGCCTCTACCACGTGCTCCACGGGGTGATCTCCCCCATGAACCACGTGGGCCCCGACGACATCCGGGTGAAGGAGCTGGTAGACCGGGTGGCCAAGGGGGGCGTGGCCGAGGTAATCATGGCCACCAACCCGGACACCGAGGGGGAGGCCACCGCCATGTACCTGTCCCGGCTCCTCAAGCCCTTCCAGGTGAAGGTGACCCGGCTGGCCTACGGCATCCCGGTGGGCAGCCACCTGGAGTACGCCGACGACGCCACCCT
>NZ_JAHZDL010000151.1:0-2721 GCF_019422385.1 Flavonifractor sp. | reverse complement strand
TCTGGAGCTGGCGGTCTGCCTGGCCGCCGGCCTGGACGGCATCGAGAAGGGCATGACCCCTCCCGACGAGGTCACCGAGAACATCTTCGTCATGGACGAGACCGCCCGGAAGGCCCACGGCATCGACAGCCTGCCCGGCTCCCTGGAGGAGGCCATCCACGCCATGGAGGCCGATCAGCTGATCCTGGACACCCTGGGGGAGCACGTGGTAGCCAACTACCTGGACGGCAAGCGCCGGGAGTGGGACGAGTACCGCACCCGTGTCAGCTCCTGGGAGCGGGAGAAGTACATCATCAATTACTAAGCTCTCGTCCCCCGCGGGAGCGCGTGGGGGGCCTCCGGGGGGAATCGATTCCCCCCGGAAGGGGCGGCCTTGGGCGCGAAGCGCCGCGCTTTCCGCAGAAAGCGCCCGCCCCGTGGGAGAAGTATATCATCAATTACTGAGCAGAAAAACGAACCGCCCGGCGGGAGGTGGATACGATGGAAACCGTGATTGTCGCCTTTGAAAACAGCAAGACCGCCTGGCGGGTGAAGGAGATCCTGGAGGGGGGCGGGGTGGCCTCCTGCGTGGTATGCCGCTCCGCCGACCAGGTGCGGCGCACCCTTCACAAGCTCCACGTGCCGGCGGTGGTGTGCGGCTACAAGCTGGGGGATCAGACGGCGGAGCTGCTCTTCGACGATCTCCCCCTGTCCTGCGCCATGCTGGTGCTGGCCTCCCAGAGCATGCTGGAGCTGATGCAGAACGACGACATTTTCCGCCTGCCCACCCCGGTGTCCAGAGGGGATCTGGCGGCATCGGTACGGATGCTGCTGCAGATCGGCCGGCGGCTGGAGCGGTATGTGCGCCCCCGCCGCAGCCGGGAGGAGCAGAGCCTTATCGACCAGGCCAAGCGCCTGCTGATGGATCGGAACGACATGACAGAGGAGCAGGCCCACCGATATTTACAGAAAAAAAGCATGGACAGCGGGGCAAAATTAGTGCAGACGGCCCAGCTGGTGCTGGACAGCACAGAACCGGAATAGCAGGAGGGACAAGGCGGTCTCACGGCGGCAGTCGGGAGCGCGGCTGCCGCCGTTTTTATCGGAAAGGGGAACGGACTATGACAACACAGGAGCGCCCGCGGGGGCTTTACCGCCCGGAATTTGAGCACGACGCCTGCGGCATCGGCGCCGTGGTGGACATACACGGCAATCCCAGCCACCAGACGGTGGACGACGCGCTGAAGATCGTGGAGAAGCTGGAGCACCGGGCGGGCAAGGACGCCGAGGGGGAGACCGGCGACGGCGTGGGCATCCTGGTGCAGATCTCCCACCGCTTCTTCGCCAAGGCGGCGGAGGAGGCGGGCCTTGCCCTGCCCGGGGCCCGGGACTACGGCGTGGGCATGTTCTTCTTCCCCCAGGACACCCTGAAACGGGGCCAGGCCAAGAAGATGTTTGAGGTGATTGTGGAAAAGGAGGGCATGACCTTCCTGGGCTGGCGGGCGGTGCCCGTCTGCCCGGAGATTCTGGGCCAGAAGGCCCGGGACAAGATGCCCTTCATCGAGCAGGCCTTCGTGGCCAGGCCCGAGGGGGTGGAGCCCGGCCTGCCCTTCGACCGGAAGCTCTACGTGGCCCGGCGGGTGTTCGAGCAGTCCAACGACAACACCTATGTGGTCTCCCTGTCCAGCCGCACCATCGTCTACAAGGGCATGTTCCTGGTGGATCAGCTGCGCCGGTTTTACCCGGATCTCCAGAGCCCGGACTACCAGTCCGCCATCGCCCTGGTTCACTCCCGGTTCTCCACCAACACCAATCCCTCCTGGGAGCGGGCCCACCCCAACCGCCTCATGGCACACAACGGCGAGATCAACACCATCCGGGGCAATGTAGACCGCATGCTGGCCCGGGAGGAGACCATGTCCTCGCCGCTGCTGGACGCGGACATGGACAAGGTGCTGCCGGTGGTGAACGAGGCCGGCTCCGACTCGGCCATGCTGGACAACACCCTGGAGTTCCTCATGATGGGCGGCATGGATCTGCCCCTGGCGGTCATGGCCTGCATCCCGGAGCCCTGGCGGGGGGACAAGACCATCTCCCGCACCCGGCGGGATCTCTACCACTACTATGCCACCATGATGGAGCCCTGGGACGGCCCGGCCTCCATCCTGTTCTCCGACGGGGACGTGGTGGGGGCGGTGCTGGATCGCAACGGCCTGCGCCCCTCCCGGTACTATGTCACATCCGACGGCCGCCTGATCCTCTCCTCCGAGGTGGGGGTGCTGGATGTGCCCGCCGGGGAGATTGTGGAGAAGTCCCGGCTCCAGCCGGGGCGGATGCTGTTGGTGGACACCGTCCAGGGCCGCATCATCGGCGACGACGAGCTGAAGGAGCACTACGCCGCCCGGCAGCCCTACGGCGAGTGGCTGGACGCCAACCTGCTCCACCTGCGGGATCTGCCCATCCCCAACAAGCGGGTGGAGCGGCACAGCCGGGAGGAGCTCCGCCGGCTCCAGAAGGCCTTTGGCTACACCTATGAGGACGTGCGCAGCACCATCCTCCCCATGGCCCGCACCGGGGCGGAGCCCACCGCCGCCATGGGTACCGACATCCCCCTGGCGGTGCTGGACAGCAGGGAGCAGCCTCTGTTCCACTACTTCAAGCAGCTCTTTGCCCAGGTGACCAATCCACCCATCGACGCCATCCGGGAGGAGGTGGTCACCGACACCACCGTCTATCTGGGCA
>NZ_JAHZDL010000150.1:0-2833 GCF_019422385.1 Flavonifractor sp. | reverse complement strand
AGGGCTATGCCCGCACAGTGACAACCACCAGCTTCGCTGGTGGATGTGTTCATTCAGTTGGCCGGGGGGAGAGATTCGGGCTGGGCGGGGGCCTCGGGGAAGGCCACCGCCGCCTTGAACAGATCCCCGTCGATGTCCAGGCGGAACTGGCCCCCCTGGAGCTCCGTAAGGCTGCGGGCGATGGACAGGCCCAGGCCGGAGCCCTCGGTGGTGCGGGACTCCTCCCCCCGCACGAAGCGCTCCATAAGCTGCTCCGCCGGGATGTTCAGGGCCTGCCGGGACACGTTCTTGATGGACAGGCGCACCTGCCCCTCCCAGACCGTCACGCCGATGTAGATCCGGGTGCCCTCCAGAGCGTACTTGTTGCAGTTGGACAGCAGGTTGTCGATCACCCGCCACAGGTGGCGGCCGTCGGCCATGATCCAGGCCTCCTCCGCCGGATAGGTGGGCACCGCCGTCAGGCCGGACTGGACAAAGCGCTCCTCCCACTCCCCCAGGGCCTGCTGGAGCAGCTGCACCATGCCCAGCCGCTCCAGATGAACCGGCAGGCTGCCGGTGGACGCCTTGGACGCCTCCACCAGATCCTCCGTCAGCTTTTTCAGCCGGTGGCTCTTGCGCTCCAGAACCTCCAGGTATTCCGGGGCGTGGGGGCTGTCCAGCCCCTGCTTGCGCAGCAGATCCACGTAGTTGATGATGCTGGTCAGGGGGGTTTTCAGATCGTGGGACACGTTGGTGATCAGCTCGGCCTTGAACCGCTCGCTGCGCAGGCGCTCGTCCACCGCCGTGCCCACGGCCTCGCCCAGGTCGTTGAGCTGCCCGGCGTGGGCGGCCAGGTCATAGTACATGTGGCTGGTGTCGATTTTGAACTCCGGCTCGCCGCCCAGAATGCGCTCCGTGCCGTCCCGCACCCGCCGCCACTGGAGCGTCCAGCGGCACAGCGCAAACAGGGCGACGGCCTGGAGGGCCACCCATACGGGGAACGGCAGCGACAGGAAGAAGACGCTGCACACCACATAGAGGAGGAACAGCAGCACCGTCCGGCCGGTGAGGGGCCAGGCCCGGGCCAGGGCGCGGCAGCCCCGGCCGATCAGGCTGCCTAGCATCCGCAGCACGTTGTTGTGCCAGAAGGTGCCCGCCCTGATGCGGACGGCGGCGGTGAGGCACAGGGCCAGCAGGGTGCCCATCACCCCGATGGTGATGAACCCAAGGCCCACCCACAGCTCGGTGACCAGCTCCAGGGTGTTGAGCCCGTAGGTGATGGAGTCCCCGGCGTTGATCAGCACGGCGATGATCCAGAAGGCGCAGAAGGCCAGCGCATCAAAGGGGATGCGGTCAAACCAGTTGAGGACGGGGCGGGGCCGCCCTGCCTGCCAGCCGGCGGCGCGGAACAGGAAGACCAGCAGCACCCCGGTACAGGTGTCCAGCACCAGCGCCAGCACGGCCACCAGGGGCAGATAGCGGACATAGCTCTGGAAATCCTGCTGGCCGCTCCAGAACTCGTCCCGGACGATGAGAGGATCGGCCACGCCGTACTCCAGGGCCAGCACCGACTGGGTTACCCGGCTGTCCCTGGCCTCGTCGTAGTCCCAGGCGTCATCCCCGTCAAAGGTGTAGCCGTAGTAGGCAGCCTGTTCAACGTCCTCCGGGAGAAAGAGCTGCACGGTACCGTCGGGGAGCACCACGTTCAGCAGATAATAGCCCCGGCCGCTGTCCCAGATCATGTAGTCGTTGCCGGCTACGCCGCTGTTCTGGGCCACGATGAGCTCGGTCTGCTCCACCGCATGGACGTGATCCTCCAAAGCGGCGCTTCCCTCCAGATTGGAGTAGATCAGCACCCCCGTGTCGTTGCGGCGGATGTTGAAGCGGAAGTTGGTGCGCTCCGCCGACAGGGCCTCCTCCAGGTTCTCCAGCCGGCGCTGATCCAGGTAGGGCAGGGTGCCCTCCCACTCCCTGGCCTGGAGCAGCCGGGCCAGCTCATGGAGCTGAACCTCCCGGTTCATGAGATCATCGTAGCAGTCATTGCTGTCGTAGTAGCTGCTGCCCAGCCAGAGGGTGTCCCACTGGCTGATGGTGAACACCGTAGTCCAGAAGCCCCCCGCCCCGATGATCAGGGTCAGCAGCACCGCGGCCGCCTTGGCCGCCAGGCTTGTTTTCAGTTTTTCCATGGGATCACCTCTTGGCGGGGAAATGTGGAGGCCGGCAGGGGCGCACCTGTGTGTGCGCCCTCCTTCCCCCATACGGGGAGGCACACAGGCCGGCCCCTACGCTTTTTCCATCTTGTAACCCAATCCCCACACCACCTTGATGTAGCGGGGGTTGGCCGGGTCAATCTCCAGCTTCTCCCGCAGGTGGCGGATGTGGACGGCCACCGTGTTCTCCGAGCCCAGGGAGGGGTCGTTCCACACCAGCTCGTAGATCTGGCTGGTGGAGAACACCCGGCCGGGGTTCTTCATCAGCAGCAGGAGGATGTTGTACTCCAGGGGGGTGAGGCTCACCGGCTCCCCGTCCACCGTCACCGACTTGGCCCCGTCGTCCATGGCGATGCCGCCGTTGGTGAGCAGGGAGGGATTGTCGTTCCCGCCGCCGCTCTTGCCCCCCAGGCTGGTATATCGCCGCAGCTGGCTCTTCACCCGGGCGATCACCTCGATGGGGTTGAAGGGCTTGGTGATGTAGTCGTCCGCGCCGATGTTCAGGCCCAGGATCTTGTCGCTGTCCTCGCTCTTGGCGGTGAGCAGGATGATGGGCACGTTGCAGCTCTCCCGCAGCTTGGCGGTGGTGCGGATGCCGTCCAGGCCGGGCATCATCACGTCCAGCAGGATCAGATCCACCGGCT
>NZ_JAHZDL010000015.1:0-37546 GCF_019422385.1 Flavonifractor sp. | reverse complement strand
AGGTCCGCCCCGTTCTCCAGCAGGTGGGCGGCAAAGGAGTGGCGCAGGGTGTGGGGGGTGATCTCCGTCTGGATGCCCGCCTTCTCCTGGTAGTGCTTGATGATCTTCCAGAAGCCCTGGCGGCTCATCCGCTCCCCGCTCATGTTGACGAACAGGGCCCGTTCATCGGGGTGCTCCACCATCTGAGGCCGCACGTGGGTAATGTAGTCCTCCAGGGCCTGAACCGCCGCGGGATAGAGGGGGATCATCCGCTCCTTTCCCCGGCCGGCGCAGCGGAGGAAGCCCGCCGCCAGGTTGACGTTGTCCAGATCCAGGCCGATGAGCTCCGACACCCGGATGCCGGTGGCGTAGAGCAGCTCCAGCATGGCCCGATCCCGGCAGCCCTTGGCGTCGGAGGGGTCGGGCTGCTCCAGAAAGAGCTCCACCTCCTTGGAGGTGAGGATGTGGGGCAGCTTGCGCTCCACCCTGGCCGGGGACAGCCCCCGGGCCGGGTTCACCGCCACCAGCCCCTTCCCCATCAGGTAGGTGTAAAAGGACTTGAGGGAGGCCAGGCTACGGGTCACCGTGGCCGCCGACTTCCCCTTGGATGTGAGGAAGCGGGTATAGGCCTCCACATCCCGCTGCTCCACCTGCTCCGGCAGGAGCTTCTCCCCCGCCAGCCAGTGCAGATACTGGTTCACATCCCGCAGGTAGGAGCTCAGGGTGTTGGAAGAAGCACGCTTTTCCTCGGTCAGGTAGTGGGCATAGCCCGATTGATAATCCATCCGTCCAACACCTTCTCACACAATTCTCTATCCGGCCAGCAGGGTGCCGGCCAAGCCGGACACCAGCGCGGGAACCGCGAAGCCATCCAGCAGCATACACACACACAAAGCCGCAGCGCACCCGCCGCAGCGCAGCCAATAGGCCCGTCCATAGAGGGGGGCGGCCTTGCTCTCCCCCCAGACCCGCCCAGCTAATGTCCGGGCGGTCATGAAACTCTGCACCCCCAGCACAAAGAGCACCGGGACAGAAAAAGCCCCGCCCACGCCGAACACCAGCAGGGCCAGCAGACAGCCCGTACCGCCGAAGAGGCGCACGAAAGAGGCGATGGAAAAGGCCAGCAGGAACCCCCGCACCGCGAAGAGCGGGGGCAGGGCCAGCAGCCCCAGGGCCGTGAAGCCCAGCAGAAGGGCCAGCAGCGGCCAGCGCAGAGTCTCCCACACCAGCGCGGCCAGGGCCGGCGGAGCGGCATCTCCCGCCTGTGCGGCCCGCAGGAAGCCCTCCACATAGGCGGCCAGGCTCTCCTGCCCGCCGCCGTCCACACAGCCGGCCAGCAGGCAGCCCGCCAGCCCGCCCAGGAAAAAGCTGGCCGACACCGCCGCCAATATCAGTACCGACCCGTCCGCCGATGTGCTCCAACGGTCTGCCCTCCGCATGGCTCCCACCTCCCATGGGAGTGTATGCGGACAGGGCCGCCCGTAGACGTGCTGGAACCGTTCCTATGCTAACTATAGACCAACTGAGCCGCGTGTGCAAGGATCCTGAGATAAAAAAATCATTTTTGGTTATTATGCCAATATTTTATGTAAACTATATTATGTAAATCTCGCAAACCAGAGGAGGGGCGCCGCATACTGCGGCGCCCCTCTTTCTCGCCTCTTTCTGCTATTTTTAACGCATATCTCTGAAAAATCCAGAACTTTTGAGCCGATTACATCCGATTACATCCCGTATAATTGCGATCTGTATACCTCAGTCCGCCATGCCCGCCGCAATAGCCCGCAGGGCGATGGCACACTCCAGCCGCTTGCGCTCCAGCTCGCACCCCACCCGGTGGGGCTTTTTTATGTCGCCGTTGACAAGCAGGTTGGAGGCGGAGCACCCGCCGGAGCAGTAGAACCGGGCCCAGCAGTCCCGGCACTCCTCCCGGGTGTAGATGTTCAGCCCGGCAAAGCGGCCGGACAGCTCCTTGTCAAAGGTGCCGTCGTGGACGCTGCCCAGCCTGTAGTCCTCGTTGCCGACGAACTGGTGACAGGGATAGATATCCCCCTCCGGGGTGATGGCCACGTACTCGCAGCCCGCGCCGCAGCCACGCAGCCGCTTGATCACGCAGGGCCCCTGGGCCAGATCCACATTAAAATGGAAGAAGTTGGTCTCGGGGTGATCCTTCAGGTACTCGGCCAGGCGCTCGTACTCGGCCTCCAGCTCGGGCAGATCCTCCTCCTGGAGCGCATAGGGATCTTCCCTCTTCCCCACCACCGGCTCCACCGACACGTTCCTGCCGATGGCCGCCAGGGCCTTCACGTCCTCAGCGAAGTCCTTGTGGAAGCGGGTGAAGGTGCCCCGCAGATAGTAATCCTTGGTGCCCCGGCCGGCGATGAGCTTCTCAAACTTGGGGACGATCACGTCATAGCTGCCCTTGCCGTTGACGGTGGGACGCAGATCGTCATTGACCTCCTTCCGGCCGTCCAGGGACAGCACGGCGTTGGACATCTCCCGGTTGATGTACTCGATGTTCTCGTCATTGAGGAGCACGCCGTTGGTGGTGATGGTAAAGCGGAAGCATTTGTCGTGCTCCTTCTCCACGGAGCGGGCGTACTCCACCGTCTTCTTCACCGTGTCCATAGCCATCAGGGGCTCCCCGCCGAAGAAGTCCACCTCGATGTTGCGCCGGTGGCCGGACTTCTCGATCACAAAGTCGATGGCCTTCTTGGCGGTCTCAAAGTCCATGGTCATGCGGTGGCCGGTGCCGAAGTCGCCGGTACCCGCGAAGCAGTATTTGCACCGCAGGTTACAGTCGTGGGACACATGGAGGCACAGGGCCTTCACCAGGGCCTGCTGCTGCATGGACGCGGCCTTCTCCCGGTCGATGTAGTCGTCCTCCTCGAAGAGCAGCCCCTGCTCCGCCAGGCCGCGCAGCTCCTGCCATGCCTCCTCCAGGGCGGCGGGGTCGTACTGGGGCAGCCTGGCCGCCACCTCCGCCGGGCAGTGCTCTCCCATGGGGGGCTCCACCAGCTCCAGCAGGTGGTAGGTCAGCTCGTCCAGCACGTGGACGGCACCGCTGTTCACATCCACGGCGATATTTACACCGAGGCATTGAAAGGTATGTACCATATCTGTTCGTTCCTCACTTGATTCCGGCATGGAAAAAGGGTGGGGGTACCCCACCCTTTTCAAGCCCTGTTCGTTCTTACTGGTTCTCGCACTTCTGATTGGCGACGGTGCAAGAGGTCTTGCAGGCGGACTGGCAGGAGGTCTGGCACTCCCCGCAGCCGCCGTGGGCGGCGCTCTTCTTCAGGGTCGCGCCGTTCAGCGTCTTGACATGCTTCATTCTCGTTTCCCTCCCATGGCGATAGTTTAGAATGAGTATACCACATCCATCGCCTGATTTCAATTATTTTCTGCGTTTTTTCCGGGGTGCGGCTTTTTTCTTCCCGCTTCCCAGCAGCCCGGCGGCCGCGCCGCCGCACAGGCAGCCGCACAGCAGGCCGATGCCTCCGGCCTCCAGGGACACATTCTCAAAGCACAGCGAGCCGATGGTGAGCAGCAGCAGGAACAGCACCGCCCCGGCGGTCAGGCCCACGATCAGCGCCCGGCTCCCGCACCGCCGCACGGCCAGCACACCGCCGGCGAAGGCCCCCAGCACGCAGCCCACGATGGTCAGCTGGTACATCAGCTCCTCCCCCGCCAGGCCGCCGGAGATGGCCGCCGACGCGGCCAGCAGAAAGGCAAAGCAGACCGCCAGGGCCAGCACACCGCCCAGCACGATTCCCATGCCGCAGCGGATCAGCTTCGCGCCCTGCTCCTCCTCTTTTTTCCCCATAGAAACACCCTCCCTTGGCATGGATTTCTACTGAAACCTATGCAGGGAGGGTGCTGGCTAGTACGATATTACTTCTTGTCCTTGGAATCCTTGGTGTCCTTGGTATCCGCAGGGGCGTTCTCCGTGGACTGGGTGCCCTTGGTGGAGATGGCCCACTTGGTAAACTCGATGCGCACGCGGTCGGCGCTGGTCTCGATAACGATGGTGTCCTCCTTCACCTGGCAGATGGTGCCCACTATGCCGCCGATGGTGGTGATCTCGTCACCCACCGCCAGCTCGGAACGCATCTTGGCCGCCGCCTTCTTCTTTTTGTTTTCCGGCCGGATCAGCAGGAAGTAGAAGACCGCGATCAGAATGACCAGCGGCAGGATCATGGACATAAAGCTCGCGGTGCCCTCGGTGCTCTGCGTCAGCAGCGCGCTTGCAGCCTGTGTGAACAATGGTATCCCCTCCGAATGTTTCTTTGATAAAAGGACTTATCAAAGGGACATTATAAAGCCAAATGCAGGATTTGACAAGCCCTTTTCTGGTTTCCTTTACAAAAACTTCACAGCCGCCCAGCCAGCTTCTCCGAGTACTCCGCCCGGAAGGCGGCGAACTGCCCTTCGTCCAGGGCCTGGCGGATACGCTGGGTCAGCTTGTTGTAGAAATAGAGGTTGTGGAGCACAGCCAGGCGCATAGCCAGCATCTCCTCCGCTGCAAACAGGTGGCGCAGATAGGCCCGGGAGAAGTTCCGGCATACCGGGCAGTCGCAGTCCGGGTCGATGGGCCGCTCGTCCAGCTTGTACTTCTCATTGCGGATGTTCATCGCCCCCGACCAGGTGAAGAGCTTGGCGTGGCGGGCATTGCGGGCGGGCATGACGCAGTCGAAGAAGTCGACCCCCCGGGCCACCCCCTCGATGATGTTGGAGGGGGTGCCCACCCCCATGAGGTAGCGGGGCTTGTCCGCCGGCATCCAGGGCTCCACCGCGTCGATGATGTCGTACATCACCTGGGTGGGCTCCCCCACCGCCAGGCCGCCGATGGCGTACCCGTCGCAGTCCAGCTTGGCGATCTCCTTCATGTGCCAGATACGCAGATCCTCAAAGGTGGCCCCCTGGTTGATGCCGAAGAGCATCTGCCGGGGATTCACCGCGTCGGGCAGGGCGTTGAGCCGGTTATGCTCCGCCACGCACCGCTCCAGCCAGCGGAGGGTGCGCTCGCAGGAGGCCTTGGCGTACTCGTAGGTGGCAGGGTTCTCCACACACTCGTCAAAGGCCATGGCGATGTCAGAGCCCAGGTTGGACTGGATCTGCATGGACTCCTCCGGCCCCATGAAGATGCGGCGGCCGTCGATGTGGGAGGCGAAGGTGACCCCCTCCTCCTTGATCTTGCGCAGGCCGGACAGGGAGAACACCTGGAACCCGCCGGAGTCGGTGAGGATAGGGCCGTCCCACCGCATGAACTTGTGCAGGCCGCCCATCTGGCGCACCACCTGGTCGCCGGGGCGCAGGTGGAGGTGGTAGGTGTTGGACAGCTCCACCTGGCAGCCGATCTCCTTCAGATCCAGGGCGGATACCGCCCCCTTGATGGCCCCCTGGGTGCCCACGTTCATGAACACCGGCGTCTGCACCGTGCCGTGGGCGCAGGTGAACACGCCCCGCCGGGCCTTCCCCTCTGTTTTCAGGACTTCAAACACAGTAAAACTCCTTTGTCTTCAAAGCAATGGATTCAGCAGACATTATCATACCAGAAGGCGGGGAACTTGGCAAGGTTTCCGGCAAAAGCGGGCATTTCCCCGCCGCTGCAACCGCCGGTTGCCGAATAGTTGGTGGACAGGACGGGCGCCTTCCCTTATAATTGGGCTCGAGGTGAGGACAATGACACTGGGAGAGCGCATCCGGGAGCAGAGGAAGGCCAGGGGCATGTCCCAGGAGATGGTGGCCGGGCGCCTTGGGGTGAGCCGCCAGGCGGTGGCCAAATGGGAGAGCGGCCAGTCCGCCCCCAGCGCGGAGAACCTCCACAGGCTGGCGGAGCTGCTGGGCACCACCGCCGGCAGCCTGCTGGATTCCCCGGCAGTGGGGAGCGGAGCCGCAGAGCAGGCCTACGCCCTCCTCCGGGCGGAGCGGGAGGCGGAGAGACGCCGGAGCCGGCGGAGACGCAACCTCCTGGCCATCCTGGCCGTGGCGGGGGCCTATCTGGTCATCTATCTGCTGGGGCGGATCTTCGGCACCGCGCCGGGCAGCTATTCTTTGGCGGGCTGGCTGTTCGGGAATGATCCTCAGCAACTCTCCTACCTGTACGGCTGGCTGCTCCGCCAGAAGCTGTTCTGGGCCGCCCTGCTGATCTCCGCCCTCCCCGCCCTTTGGGGAAAATACCGGTTCTCAGCCACCGCCTCCATCGGCTTTGCCCTGGGCCTGGCGCTGGGGGAGCTGGCGGGCCCCAACCCCGCCGGGGCCCCCTGGGGACACGGCCACGACGGATGGACCATCTGGGGCGGGTGCTTCCTGCTCTCCCTGGCTATGGGCGGGGTGCTGGAGCGGCTGTCCCGGCGGGGGTTGGCTGTCAAATCCCGGGCCTTCCTGCTCTGGTGCGCCCTGTTTGTGCTGGGCATGGCCGCTGTGGTACTGTTGGTCAAACTCGGAACCCCGGTTCCCACCGGGAGCTGAGACACGAAGAACGAGGTGCGCCCTGCTGGGCGCACCTCGTCACTCTATTTCGTCTCTTGCTCTGCCACGCCGTCCATAGTCTGCTGGACGATGGACTCCATGATGTCGCCGGTGAGGGCCCCGGGCACATAGCCGAACACGTTGCCGTCGACGCCGATCATGAAGGTGGTGGGGAAGGCGGTGATGCCGTAGTAATAGAAAATCTCGCCCGTGGTGTCCATCACCACCGGGAAGGTGTAGCCGTTGTCCTCCAGGAACTGCTCCACCTCCGCCTGGGTCACGTCCTGATTATAGGGCGCGTCCTCGGTCTTGGGGTTGGCCACCCCCAGGACGATCAAATCCCCCTGGTTCTCCCCGTACTTCTCATAGAGAGCCTGGATCTCCGGCATCTCGCTCTTGCAGGGGCCGCACCAGGTGGCCCAGAAATTGAGGAACACCGTCTTGCCCGCGTAGTCGGACAATGTATGGGTCTCCCCGTACTGATCCACCAGGGTGAAGTCGGGGGCGGGGATCACCGGCCGCTCACTCGCCGCCGGGCTCTCCTCCGTCACCGGGGTTTCAGATACCGAAGCCTCGGACGGCGCGGGGGCCGCGCTCTCCTCCGTCTGGGACTGGTTGGATACGCCGCTGCCCGCCGCGCTGGACAGGTAGCTGGTGATGCCGTTCATGAAGCCGGTGAGGGTCATGACGCCCATGAGCACCAGCAGGGCCGCCCCCACCTTCACGGTGTAGCGCACCACCTTCTGGTGGCGATTGAAGAAGTCCAGCACCGTGCCGGTGAACAGGCCCACCGCCAGGAAGGGCACCACGAAGCCCACGGTGTATACCCCGATGAGCAGAAAGCCTCTGGCCGCGCTGCCGGAGGAGGAGGCCATCAGCAGCACGCTGCCCAGGGTGGGGCCCACGCAGGGCGTCCAGGCAAAGCTGAAGGTGAAGCCCAGCACCAGGGCCACCAGGGGATTCATGGCCCAGCGATCCAGCCGGAAGGGCAGTCGGTGCTCGTTCTCCAGGGCCCGGGAGCGGCCGAACACGCCGAACTGATACAGGCCAAAAAGGATCATGATGATGCCGCTGATGCGGGCAAACCAGGTCTGATTCCGGGTGAAGAAGGTGCCCAGGGCGGTGAAGCCGAACCCCAGCAGGAAGAAGGCAAAGCTGACCCCCACCACAAAGAAGATGGTGTTCACCAGCACCCTGCCCCGGGGGTAACGGATATTGCCCTGGTCATCCACGGTCTTGGCGCCCCCGGCCAGATAGCCTACATACAGGGGCACCAGGGGCAGCACACAGGGGGAGAAAAAGCTGAGAAGCCCCTGTATCAGCACGGTAAGTACGGGTACGCTGGTCTCCAGTGTAAGTCCCATGGTCATCTCCTACTTAACAAGTTTTAGACGGCGGTCGAGCTCCGCCAGGGTAACGGTGGAAAGATAGGCGCGGCAGCGGTCGTCCAGCTCCCCCAGCAGGCCGTCCATCACGTCCGCCATGCCGGAGGCCACCAGGCAGGGCTGATCCAAGCTGCCGCTGCGCCAGCGGGCGACCACAAAGCGGGCGTCCACTGCCGCCGCCACCCGATCCAGGGTGAGGGATTCCGGCTCCCCCGCAAAGCGGTAGCCCCCCTCGCTCCCCTCCCGGGTCTCCACCAGCCCGGCCTTTTTCAGGCCCGCCATCACCTTGCGCACCCGGGCCGGATTGGTGCAGATGTTCCGGGCCAGCTCCTCGCTGGACACCAGCTCCCCCCGGTGGTGCAGGTACACCAGGGCGTGAACCGCCAGGCAGAACGCGCTGTTCATGCGCTTCCCTCCCTCTCCGCCAGGGAGAGGAGATACTCCTCCGCGTAGTGGGCCGCCACGGCCCCGTCGGCGGCGGCGGTGACAATCTGCCGCACCGCCTTGGTGCGCACGTCCCCCACCGCGAACACGCCGGGGATGCTGGTGCGGGTGGACTCGTCCGCCGCCACATAGCCGGCCCCGTCCATGTCCACCTGCCCGGCGAAGAGGGCGGTATCCGGCACCCGGCCCACGGCCACAAACAGGCCGCCGCACGCCAGCTCCCGCCGGGCGCCGGTGTTCACATCCTCCAGCTCCAGCCCTGTCAGGCGTTTCTCCCTGCGCAGGGCGGTAATCCGGGTGTTCCAGATGATCTCCACCCCCTGTTCCTCCAGGGCCCGGTGGTACACCGCAGAGGCCCGCAGCCGATCCCGCCGGTGGATCAGCCAGACCTTTTTGCACAGTCTGGACAGATAGAGGGCGTCCTCCACCGCCGTGTTGCCGCCGCCGGCCACCGCCACTGTTTTGTCCTTGAAGAACATGCCGTCGCAGGTGGCGCAGTAGGCCACCCCCCGGCCCCTGAGGGCGCCCTCCCCCGGCAGGCCCAGCTCCCTCGGGGAGGCGCCGGTGGCCAGGATCACCGCGTCTGCGGTGAACTCCCCCTCGGAGCTCTCGATCCGCTTGGGGCAGGCGGACAGCTCCACGCCGGTCACCTCGGCATAGACGGTGACCGCGCCGAAGCGCTGCGCCTGCCGCTCCATCCGCTCCGCCAGCTCAAAGCCGTTGATGCCCTCGTCAAAGCCGGGGTAGTTGTCCACCTGGTCGGTGGTGGCCATCTGGCCGCCGGCGGACAGCTTCTCCAGCACCACCACCGACCGGCCGCTGCGGGCGCAGTAGAGGGCGGCGGTATACCCGCCGGGGCCGCCGCCGATCACCGCCACGTCGTAATGGGCTGTGCTCATACCGACTTCCCTCCCCGCTTACAGGCCGGCCCAGTCCACAATCTGGGCCTTGGAGCCGGGGGCGATCAGGGGCTCTCCCGCCTGGCCGTTCCGGAACAGCAGCAGGGTGGGGATGGTGTCCACCTGGAACCGCTCCTCCAGCTCGGGCTGCTCGTCAATGTTGACCTTGCCCACCACGAGCTGTCCGTCGTACTGCTGGGCGATCTGGTCGACGGCGGGGCCGATGCGGCGGCAGTAGACGCACCAGGGCGCCCAGAAGTCCACCAGCACGGGCTTCTCCGCCCGCTCCACCAGCTCCGCGAAATTCTCCTTGGTAATCGTAACAGGGGTCATAGCAATCTTCCTTTCCCGGCCTGCCGCCGGCCTTAGGATGCCGCCGGCGGAGGCCTGCTATTCTATTTGTAATTTTTTTAGTTACAGTTTATGGTCAAATCATACCAAACCACTGTCATTTTGTCAAGGGGGGATCAAAAAAATCTGCGGGGCGCGTCTGCATCGCGCCCCGCAGGGGGTTCAGGAGATGAACATGGCGTCTCCGAAGGAGAAAAAGCGGTACTTCTGCTCCACCGCCTCGTTGTAGGCGGCCAGGACGTGCTCCCGCCCGGCCAGGGCGGACACCAGCATGATCAGCGTGGACTCCGGCAGGTGGAAGTTGGTGATCAGGCCGTCCAGCACCTTGAAGCGGTAGCCGGGATAGATGAAGATCTTTGTCCACCCGGCGCTCTCCTTCAGGGTGCCGTCCTCCGCCGCCCAGCTCTCGATGGTGCGGCAGGAGGTGGTGCCCACGCAGATCACCCGCCCCCCTTCCCGCTTGGTCTGGTTGATGGCCTCAGCGGTCTCGGCGGAGATCATGCAGTACTCCGAGTGCATGTCGTGATCGGTGATCTCCTCCTCCTTCACCGGGCGGAAGGTGCCCAGGCCCACGTGGAGGGTGACAAAGCAGGTTTTCACCCCCATGGCCCTCACCTGCTCCAGCAGCTCCGGGGTGAAATGGAGTCCGGCGGTGGGGGCGGCGGCAGAGCCCGCCTCCCGGGAGTAGACGGTCTGATATCGCTCGGGATCCTGCAGCTCCGCCTTGATATAGGGCGGCAGGGGCATCTTGCCCAGCCGCTCCAGGGTCTCCAGGAAGATGCCCTCGTACTCGAAGCGCACCAGCCGGTTGCCCCCCTCGCACACCTCCACCACCTCGGCCTTCAGCTCCCCGTCCCCGAAGGACACGCGGGCGCCGGGCTTCAGCTTGCGTCCGGGGCGCACCAGGCACTCCCAGGTCTTGTTCCCCCGGTCGATGAGCAGCAGCACCTCCACCGCGCCGCCGCCGGGCTCCCGATGTCCGATCAGCCGGGCGGGCAGCACCCGGGAGTCGTTGAGCACCAGGCAGTCCCCCGGACGGAGTAGAGTGGGCAGGTCATAAAAATGCAGGTGCCGGGTGGCGCCGGTGTTCTTGTCCAGCACCATGAGCCGGGAGGCGTCCCGCCGCTCCAGCGGCGTCTGGGCGATGAGCTCCTCGGGCAGATAAAAGTCAAAATCAGCGGTCTTTATGGTGTGCGCACCTCGATTCCAGTGTAGTAGAAGGTGAGGATGTCCTCATATGTATAGCCCTGCTGGGCCATGGCGTAGGCGCCCCACTGGCTCAGGCCCACGCTGTGGCCCCAGCCGGAGCCGGTGATGGTAAACGTGCCGTCACCGGAGCTGACGGAGGCGGACGAGCTGCCGCCGGCGCTTGGCTCCAGCAGCGCGGTGGAGCCGCCGCCGGTGATGACATAGGCCTGCCCGTCGGTCAGGGCGCTCACGTCGCCGTCACTGTTGACGGCATAGGCCCCGTTCAGGGTGGACAGGGTGCCGGTTCCGTTGACGGTATAGCCGCCGGAGGCGGAGCCGCCGCCGTTGACGGTGTAGCGGATGGAGCGCAGGCCCAGCACCGTGCGGCAGTCGTCCCCCGACTCCACATACTGCTTGCCGTTGGCGTCGGTGAGGGTGATCTCAATGGTGTTTCCGGTGGCGCTGGTCTCGGTGATCTGGAAGCTGACGATGTCGGCGGAGGCCCCCACCTTCTCCGCCAGCTCTTCGCCGGTGAAGGTGACCGTCCAGTTGTAGTTGGAGATCCTGTCCGCCACCGCCGCCTCATAGGGGTCGATTTTTCCGGTCAGATAGGGGTAGTCGTTGCCCCAGACGTTGACGGCGCTCTCACTGGCCCCGCCGTTGTGGGAGGAGTACACCGCCTGCTCGGCCACCTGGCCGTTG
Source organism: Flavonifractor sp. (assembly GCF_019422385.1). NCBI lineage: Bacteria > Bacillati > Bacillota > Clostridia > Eubacteriales > Oscillospiraceae > Flavonifractor > Flavonifractor sp. Next base: position 26,124 of record NZ_JAHZDL010000015.1, on the reverse strand, counting down.
TACCACAGGTACTCCCCGCTGGTCTCCTCCACCGCCCGGCGGCTGTTGTCGCTCATCTCAGCCACGCCTTTGTACGCCTGGCAGTGGACGGCATTGCACAGATCGAAGCCGTCGCCCTGGTGCTTGCTGGCCCGGAGGGTGCCGTAGGCATAGCTGCGGGCGCACACCGCCTGGGCCTTCAGCGCCTCCAGCGGCCAGGAGGCACTCATCTCCTGCAGGATGACCCCCTGGATATAGTCGTCCATGGACAGCACGTTGACCACGGTGATGTCCCCGCCGCTCCGCCGGTACTCGAAGGCCCCGAAATAGAGGTTGCCCCGGAAATGGGTCTGAGCCTCCTCCCGGTCGCTCTGGCCCGGGTTTACCGCCAGATACAGCCCCTGGGTGCTGTCGAACTGGAACAGGATCTCATTCGTCCCCGTGCGCACCACAGAAACCCCCGCGCCGGAGGTGCCCGCCACACTGGCCGACGAAAGGCCCAGGGACGCCTGGGCATCCAGGGCCTCGTCCTGATCCAGATAGGCCCCCACCCGTACGGTGTACACCCCGTCAATCCATGCCGGGAAGCCGCCCTCGTACCGGGCGGCCTCGTCCGCCGCCTCCTCAAAGCTGCGGTAGGTGCCGGGCAGCTCCAGATGCCAGCAGCCCACGGCGATGTTGGAGGTCTGGCTGTCGTAGTAGCCAGAGCCGTTCCAGTCCACCCCGGTGCCGTACCAGACATTCTGGGTCTTGACCATGGAGACGGTGCTCTCATAGGTGTAGCCCAGCTCCTGGAACGCCCTGTCCTCATCAAAATAGCCGAAGCGGTAGCCCTCCCCCACCTCGTTGGCCAGGTTGGCGCCGGCCAGGGCGCTGCTGCCGTAGTACAGGCCCACCCGGATGGTGGGATCGGCCTCCACCGACGCCGCCTGGGCGCTCAGGGGCAGGGCCCCGGCCAGCAGGGCCGCGGAGAGCACCGCGGCACGAACCATTTTTCCGCATGTTTTACCCTTCATTTGGTGAAATTCTCAGCTCGCTTTCGTTGACACGCCGCTTTTCCCTGTGGTACAATTTTTCAAACTGGGCAGTATCCGTATCAGACGGGGCCGGCGGCCCGCGCCGGACGGATACCGGCAGAATACAGCCGTCTTTGACATTATAGTACAGAACCGGCTGTTCTGTAAACCGCGGATTTGCGGTTTCCCGGGAAATCCGCTGGATTCCACGCACACCAACCGGTGTTTGGAATAGGATACTATGACGATGGAGGTATTGGTTATGGAAAAGTACAGAGTTGGCGTCATCGGCGGCACCGGCATGGTGGGGCAGCGGTTTGTCACCCTGCTGGAGAACCACCCCTGGTTTGAGCTGACCGCCATCGCGGCCAGCGCCCGCTCCGCCGGCAAGACCTACGAGGAGGCCATCGGCGCCCGCTGGGCCCTGGATGTGCCCATGCCCGAGGCGGCCAAAGGCATGGTGGTGTACAACGCCGAGACCGACATCGAGGAGATCGCCGCCCGGGTGGACTTCGTCTTCTCCGCCGTGGATATGAAGAAGGAGGAGATCCAGGCCCTGGAGGAGGCCTACGCCAGGCACGAGTGCCCCGTGGTCTCCAACAACTCCGCCCACCGCTGGACGCCCGACGTGCCCATGGTGGTGCCCGAGATCAACCCCGAGCACATCCGGGTCATCGAGGCTCAGCGGAAGCGCCTGGGCGTGCAGCGGGGCTTCATCGCCGTCAAGTCCAACTGCTCCCTCCAGAGCTATGTCCCCGCCCTGCATCCCCTGCGGGAGTTCGGGCTGGAGCAGGTGCTGGTGTGCACCTATCAGGCCATCTCCGGCGCCGGCAAGACCTTTGAGACCTGGCCGGACATGGTGGACAACGTGATCCCATACATCGGCGGCGAGGAGGAGAAGAGCGAGCAGGAGCCCCTCAAGCTGTGGGGCCGGGTGGAGAACGGCGTGATCGTCAACGCCGATTCCCCCGCCATCACCGCCCAGTGCCTGCGGGTGCCCGTGTCCAACGGCCACATGGCGGCGGTATTCATGCGCCTGCGGAACAAGCCCACCATGGACGAAATCAAGGCCCGCTGGGCCGGCTTCCAGGGCCGGGCCCAGGAGCTGGAGCTCCCCTCCGCCCCCAAGCAGTTCCTCCACTACTTTGAGGAGCCCGACCGCCCCCAGACCCGGCTGGATCGGATGTCCGAGGGCGGCATGGCGGTCTCCATCGGCCGCCTGCGTCCCGACACGCAGTACGACTACAAGTTCGTCTGCCTGTCCCACAACACCCTCCGCGGCGCGGCCGGCGGCGCGGTACTTCTGGCTGAACTGCTGTGCGCGGAGGGCTACATCGTAAGGAGGTAAGCCCATTTCCATGAGAGAGCCCGTCTTTACCGGGGCCTGCACCGCCCTGGTCACCCCCTTTACCCACAGCGGCGCCGTCAACTACGACCAGTTCGCCCGCCTGATCGACCGGCAGTTGGAGGGGGGTGTGGACGCCGTCTGCGTCTGCGGCACCACCGGCGAGTCCGCCACCCTCTCTGTCCGGGAGCACATCAGGCTGGTGAAGGCCTGTGTCAGGCGGGTGAACGGCCGGGCCAGGGTGATCGCCGGCGCGGGGAGCAACGACACCGCCGCCGCCCTCCGGCTGTCCCGGCATGCCCAGGACGCGGGGGCGGACGCCCTGCTCCTGGTCACCCCCTATTACAACAAGGCCACCCAGGACGGGCTCATTCAGCACTATACCACGATTGCAGACCGGGTGGAGGTGCCCATCCTCCTCTACAACGTGCCCTCCCGCACCGGCGTGTCCTTCACCGCCGAGACCTACCGGGTTCTCTCCCAGCACCCCAACATCAACGGCGTCAAGGAGGCCAGTGGGAATTTCTCCCTGCTCTCCCATACCCGCGCCCTCTGCGGGCCGGACTTCCATATCTGGTCGGGCAACGACGACCAGGTGGTGCCCATGATGAGCCTGGGGGCGGAAGGGGTGGTCTCGGTGGCGGCCAACCTGGCGCCTGAGGCTATGGTGCGCATGTCCCACCTGTGCCTGGAGGGGGATTTCAAACAGGCCGCCGCCCTCCAGCTCCGGTATCAGGCCCTCATGGACGCCCTCTTTATCGAGGTCAACCCCATCCCCATCAAGGCGGCCCTGAACCTGGCCGGCTGGGACGCAGGTTCCCTCCGCCTGCCCCTGTGTGCGCTCTCCGACAGCCACCGGGAGGTGCTCCGAAAGGCCATGGAGGAGGCAGGGCTGCTCCAAAAGCCCGCGGCATAATCCAGACAGAAACAGAGGGGCGCGAAGCCATGGCTTCGCGCCCCTCTGTTGTGATGAACTTTTTACGGGGTGTGCTCCTCCTCTGAGTTCTCCGGCTGGCGGCCAGCGCCCGGGAGGGGCCTGCCGTTTCCGTCCAGGCCCTTCCGCCGCAGGCGGCTGTTGGCCCAGTCACGCACCAGAGTGTACAGCACCGCGAAGGTGGGCACGCCCAGCACCATGCCGGGGAAGCCAAACAGCCCGCCGCACACCACAATGGACACCAGCACCCAGATGGCGGACAGGCCGGTGCTGTCGCCCAGGATCTTGGGGCCCAGGATGTTGCCGTCAAACTGCTGCAGGCCGATGACCAGGACGAAGAACCGCAGCGCAGCCCAGGGATCCACGATCACCAGGATCATCAGGCAGGGGATGGCACCGATGATGGGCCCGAAAAACGGGATGATATTGGTGACGCCCACCACCACGCTGATGAGCATGGGGTAGGGTATGCGGACAATCAGGCAGAGGATGAAGCACAGCACACCGATAATGGCCGAATCGATGAGCTTGCCGTTGATGAAGCCCACAAAAATCCGGTTGGCCCGGCTGCACACATCCAGGAGCCAGTCGGCCCGGGGCTTGGCGAGGATGGCGTAGATGAGCTTCTTCAGCTGGGGCACCAGCCGCCCCTTCCCCGCCAGCATATAGATGGAGGAGATCACCGCGGTGATGCCGGACACCACGCCCGTGCCCACGGCATAGCCGAAGCCCAGCAGCTGGGGCAGGGCCTCGGACACCCGCTGTGTGGCCGACTGGATCAGATCCTGATAGGAGCCCAACAGGCCGTTAACCCCCTCGGCGTCCAGATCGAACTGCACGATGAGCTCCTGCACCAGCTTGTCCAGGCTGTTGAGATAGCCCTGCATATTGGTGGCCAGGTCGATCACGCTCTGGGCCACCTGGGGGATGATCAGATTGAGGAGAATCACCACAATGGCCAGGGCCAGCAGATAGACCGTCAGAATAGACAGGCCCCGCCTGTGCTTGTACCGCTTGAACACCCGGCGCTCAAAAAAGCACATGGGGGTGTTGAGCAGGTAGGCGATGGCAAAACCGGCAATGAAGGGCATCATCACATTGGTGAACATGCGCACGCGCACCGCAATGACGTCCACATGGTTCAGCCCCACATAGAACAGAATGGCGATCAGGAGTACAATCAGGAGCGATACGGATTTCCGCTCCAGGACATACCACTTCCACTTTTTCTCGCTGCGCTTGTTTTTTTCGTCCAAAGTGCCCGTCTCCTTTCACCCCTTGTCTCTGTTCAAATTGTACCATGGCTGCCCGCGTTCCGCAACCAAAACAGCCGGGCGGGAAGCCGTAAATCAGCTCCCCGCCCGGTATGGATGAAATATCGGCCGCGTTTGCCCGCTCAGTTCAGAACCGCCCGGTGGAACACCTTCTTGCCCTTCTTGATGGTCACGCCCTCGCCGGAGAGCTGCTCCGCGGTGACAGAGGCGGCCACGTCGGTAACCTTTACCCCGTCCAGCTCCACGCCGCCCTGCTCGATGAGGCGGCGGGCCTCCTTCTTGGAGGGCACCAGGCCGCACTTGAGCATGAGATCCAGCACGCCGACGGCCCCGTCGGTGAGATCACCGGCGGCCAGGGCGGTGGTGGGCATGTTGGAGCGGTCGCCGCCCTGGGAGAACAGGGCACGGGCCGCGTCCTGGGCCTTCCGGGCCTCCTCCTCGGAGTGCACCAGCTTGGTCAGCTCAAAGGCCAGGATCTCCTTGGCCTGGTTGAGCTGGGCCCCCTCCCACTTGTCCATCTCGTCGATCTGCTCCAGAGGAAGGTCGGTGAGCATCCGCAGGCACTTGAGCACGTCGGCGTCGTCCACGTTGCGCCAGTACTGGTAGAAGTCATAGGGGCTGGTCTTCTCCGGATCCAGCCACACGGCGCCGGCCTGGGTCTTGCCCATCTTCTTGCCCTCGGAGGTGAGCAGCAGGGTGATGGTCATGGCGTAGGCGTCCTTGCCCAGCTTGCGGCGGATCAGCTCGGTGCCGCCCAGCATATTGGACCACTGGTCGTCGCCGCCGCACTGGAGATTGCAGCCCACGGTCTGGAACATGTGGTAGAAGTCGTAGGACTGCATGATCATATAGTTGAACTCCAGGAAGGACAGGCCCTTCTCCATGCGCTGCTTGTAGCACTCAGCACGCAGCATGTTGTTCACCGAGAAGCAGGCGCCCACCTCCCGGAGGAGCTCGATATAGTTCAGGTTCATCAGCCAGTCGGCGTTGTTGAGCATCAGGGCCTTGCCCTCCGAGAAGTCGATGAACTTGCTCATCTGCTTCTTGAAGCAGTCGCAGTTGTGCCGGATGGTCTCCACCGTCATCATGGAGCGCATGTCGGTGCGGCCGGAGGGGTCGCCCACCATGCCGGTGCCGCCGCCGATGAGGGCGATGGGGCGGTTGCCCGCCTTCTGGAGACGGCGCATCAGCATCAGGGCCATGAAGTGGCCCACGTGGAGGGAGTCGGCGGTGGGATCAAAGCCGATATAGAAGGTGGCCTTGCCGTTGTTGATCAGCTCCTTGATCTCCTCCTCGTCGGTGACCTGGGCGATCAGGCCCCGGGCTTGCAGTTCTTCGTAGATGGTCATTGGTCTGTCTCCTTTTCCTGTGTCTCATTTTATCAATGGTTGATTCGTACAGAGGCCTCGCAGAGTTTCGCCGCCTGTGGCGGCGGAATAAAGTCTAGCCTCATTCAAAAGGCTATCAGCCTTTTGAATGAGAAAACGCCCCCTGTCCTCGCGGACAGAGGGCGTAAAGCTACGCGGTACCACCTCTGGTTCGCCGCTCCCTCGCGAAAGCGGCCTCATGGGGTGCCATCACACCCCGGCGCGATAACGGGCGCACCCGACACAGCCCTACTGCACACAAGCGTGGTTCGGGCGGCTGCTCCAGGGTGTATTTCCCGGCCTGTCCCCTCCCCCTCTCACCAAACCGGGGGCTCTCTGGGCGGGACGCGGACTGGTACTTCTCCCTGTCATCGCAGTTTCCTATTGGGTTGGATTATAGTACGGGCGGAGGCGTTTGTCAAGCGGGAAATCTTCAACCAGCGTGTCGAAAAAGTCTTTTCGACACGCTGCCGAACTTTTTGAAACTGCAAAAAAGTTTCAAAAAGTTGTTTGATCCAACGCGAAAGGGAACCCTGACGGTTCATCTCCGCGCCAAGTGCCGCCGCATAGCGGCGGTTGCGCTCCGAAACGCCCTGCGGGGCAGCCTTTCACACTATCCTTCCCTCCGAATCCTTCGGCTGGAGGGTTTATCGACAACCTGAACTTCACAAAACAAAACTTTTGTGCAGTTATTTTCCCTTCTTCTTGAACTGCTCTGCGCTGTCCAGCAGCTCCCCCGCCGCCCGGCGGGTGGCGTCGGTGATGTGGTCGCCGGAGGTGAGGCGGGCCAGCTCCTCCATCCGCCGCTCCCGGCTCAGCCGCTCCACCCGGGTGAAGGTGCGTCCGTTCTTCTCCCCCTTCTCCACCGAGAAATGGACGTCCGCCATGGCGGCCAGCTGGGGCAGATGGGTGACGCACAGCACCTGCTTGGTGCGGGCCACCCCGGCCAGCTTCTCCGCCACCTTCTGGGCCGCCCGGCCGGATACGCCAGTGTCCACCTCGTCAAACACCAGGGTGCCCACCTGGTCGTTCTCCGCCAGCACGTTTTTCAGCGCCAGCATGATGCGGGCCAGCTCACCGCCGGAGGCGATCTTCTGGATGGGCTTTAAGTCCTCCCCCACGTTGGCGGACATGAGAAACTGCACCTCGTCCATGCCGGTCTCGTCCATGGCGTACTCCCCCGCCTTGGGGGAAAACTCCGTCCGGAAGCGCACCTTGGGCATGTCCAGCTGGGCCAGCTCGTCCTGGATGCGGCCCTCCAGAGCCCTGGCCGCCTTTTGTCGGGCCTGGCTCAGGGCCTCGCCCCGCTTTTTCGCCTCCGTCAGAGCCTTGGCCTGCTCCTTCTCCAGCCGGGCAATGGTGTCGTCGGCAAACTGGATCTCATCCAGCTCCTTTTTGCAGCGCTCCAGATAGGACAGCATGTCCTCCACCGTGCTGCCATACTTCTTTTTCAGCCGGTGGAGCACGTCCAGCCGGCTCTCGAGCTCGTCCAGCTCGCCGGGCTCGAAGTCCAGGCTGTCCCGCAGCTCCCGCACCTGCTCGGACACGTCGTCCGCCAGGGCGGACAGCTCCGCCAGTCTCTCCGCCAGCGCCGCCGCCTGCCCGCTGAGCCGGGCCGCGGCGTGGAGGGCGCCCTCCGCCTGGCCGATCAGGCCGGCGGCCCCCTCCCGCTCCTCGTCGCCGGAGAGGGCCAGATGGGCCCCCTCCACCGCCTCGATCAGCTTGCCCGCGTTGCGCAGCAGACTGCGCCGCTCGGTGAGGGCCTCCTCCTCCCCGGCCTTCAACTCCGCCCGCTCCAGCTCGTTGATCTGGAACTCCAGGCTGTCAATGCGGCGGGCCTTCTCCGCCTCGTCCATCCGCAGGGCTGCCATCTCCTTGTGGATGGCGGACAGCTTGTCATAGGCCTCCCGGAACCGGGCCTGGAGGGATGCCGTGCCGCCGAAGCCGTCCAGGTAGTCCAGATGGCACCGTTCGTCCAGCAGCTGCTGCCCGTCGTGCTGGCCGTGGATATTCAGCAGCTGCCGCCCCAGCTGGCGCAGCTGGGCCACGGTGATGGGCCGGCCGCCCAGGCGGCACACATTCTTCCCGTCCGGCTGGATCTCCCGCTGGAGCAGCAGGTTCCCGTCCTCGTCCGGCCCCATGCCGTTCTCCCGGAACCAGTCCAGGTCGGGCAGGCCGGTGAACAGGGCGCTGACCTGGGCGGACTTGGCGCCGGTGCGGATCAGCTCCCGGCTGGTGCGCTCCCCGGTGATGGCCCCGATGGCGTCCACCACGATGGACTTGCCCGCGCCGGTCTCGCCGGTGAGGGCGTTGAAGCCGCTGTCGAACTGGATGTCCGCCGACTCAATCACCGCGATATTTTCGATATGAAGCAGAGAGAGCATATGCTTTTCACCAGCCTCGCAGAGTTTGCGCCTCGGCGCAAAAAATCCGGAAATGTGCGAAGCAGGACATGCGCCTGCGCAGCACACCATAACCTGCGGCCGCGGCGGCCGCAGCCACCCGCGCAGTGCGCGGGTGGGGGGGTATCGAGCCAAGTCGCCGGCTATGTCGGCACGCAGGCTCGTATCTAGGGGGGACAAAGTCCCCCCTAGACTATTTCAGCATGGTGTGGATCTCATTGCAGAAGGCCTGGGCGTCCTCATTGGTGCGCATGATCAGCAGGGCGGTGTCATCCCCCGCCAGGCTGCCCACCAGGCCGTTGATGTCCATGCCGTCGATGGCGGCGCAGGCCGCCGAGGCCAGCCCCGGCATGGTCTTGAGCACCACGATGTTCTGGGCCAGGTCGAAGGAGGTGACCCCCTCCTTGAAGATGGTGCGCAGGCGGCCGGCAAAGTTCAGCGACGCCTTGCGCTCCGACACCGCATAGCGGTAGGTGCCGTAGCCGGTGAGCTCCTTCACCAGGTGCAGCTCCTTGATGTCCCGGGAAATGGTGGCCTGGGTGGACTGAACCCCTCGGGCCCGCAGCTCCGCCAGGAGCTGATCCTGGGTGTCCACGTCCTGCTCCTCAATGATGCGCAGGATCTCCTGCTGACGCTTTGCCTTCATGCCTTCGCTCCTCCCAATTTTTGACTTAGAATATCATAGAAGCTCCGTCCCGTCACCCGCACCAGCCGGGTTTTGGACTTGGAGACCCGCAGCTCCACGGTGTCCCCCCCGCTGAGGCGGAACGCCTTGCCTCCGTCCACCGAGAGATAGGCAGTCTTGCGGGTCAGCCGCCCCATTTTCAGGGACACCAACCGCTCCCGGCCCAGGATGACAGAGCGGGCCGACAGGGCGTGAGGGCAGATGGGGGTGACGATCATGTTCTCCGCCGTGGGCTCCACAATGGGCCCGCCCGCAGACATGGAGTAGGCCGTGGAACCGGTGGGGGTGGCCACAATCACCCCGTCGGCGGAAAATCGCATCATGAGCGCCTTGTCGGCATAGACCTCCAGCTCCAGCACCCGGGCCACGGCCCCCTTGGTCAGAACCGCGTCGTTGAGGGCGATATCGCTGAAAATCACCTTGCCGTCCCGGCGCACCGCCACGTCCAGCATCATGCGGGACTCGGTGGTGTACTTCCCCGCCGCCAGCTTGGAGAGCATGGACAGCTCGCTCTGCTCCAGCTCGGCCATAAAGCCCACGCTGCCCAGGTTGACCCCCAGGATGGGCACGCCGAAGGCGTTGGCGTCCTTGGCGGCATGGAGGATGGTGCCGTCCCCGCCGAAGCACACCAGCAGATCCGCCGTTTTCAGCTCCTCCTGGGTGTTCTTGAGGGTGATGTGCCTGGGGAGCTCCGTGCCACCTCCCTCCACAGAAAAGGGCAGGCACATGGCGGTCTCCACCCCCACGTTGCGCAGGATCTTCTCCGCGGCCTGGGCCGCCCGCAGCCCCCTGTCCCGATAGGGGTTTGGACTGAGTACTACTTTCATGCTCCGGCTCCTTCCAGGGCCCCGTGGGAGGCCTCCACCAGGGCGGCCACATCGCCGGCCCAGGGTGCGCCGGCTCCCACGGTCAGGTGTCCCAGATATTCGATATTGCCCTCCGGCCCCCGAATGGGCGAAAAGGTCATTTCCTTTACAGTAAAATTCGCCTCAGCGGCGTTGATCAGGAACTGCTCCAGCACCTCCCGGTGAACCGCCGGATCCCGGACGACTCCCTTCTTGCCCACCTTCTCCCGGCCCGCTTCAAACTGGGGCTTTACCAGGCACACCAGCTGCCCCTCCGGCTTGAGGAGGGTATGCAGGGCGGGGAGAATCAGCTTCAGGGAGATGAAGGACACGTCCACCGTGCCGAAGTCCAGGGGCTCCGGGATCTGCTCCGGCGTCAGATAGCGCACGTTGGTGCGCTCCATGCACACCACCCGGGGATCGCTGCGCAGGCTCCAGGCCAGCTGTCCGTAGCCCACGTCCACCGCGTATACCTTCTCTGCCCCGTTCTGGAGCATGCAGTCGGTGAAGCCCCCGGTGGAGGCCCCGGCGTCAATGGCGCGGGCACCCCGCAGATCGATGCCGGTAAAGGTCTTCAGGGCCTTCTCCAGCTTCAGCCCGCCCCGGCTCACATAGGCCAGGGTCTGGCCCCGCACCTCGATGGGGGCGTCCGCCTCGATCTGGGCGCCCGCCTTGTCCACCTTCTGCTCCCGGACATAGACCTGTCCGCTCATGATCACGGCCTGGGCCCGCTGGCGGCTGTCAGCCAGCCCCCGCTCCACCAGCAGCACATCCAGACGCTTCTTCTGATTTGCCATGTCCGCAGACCTCCCTTGCCCGATGATATAGGCTCTCCCCGTCCAGGCCGCACAGCCGCCGCAGCTGGGGGATGGTTCCGTGGGTCACAAAGCCCCGGCCCGTACTGGCCAGGGCCAGCCCCTGCACCGGTACGCCGACGGCCAGAAGCCCGGCGGCGATGCGCTGGCCGATGCCGCCCATCTCCGCGCTCTCCTCCGCTACCAGCAGCCGCCCGGTCTTTTTTACAGACCGGGCCACCAGCTCCAGGGGAAGTGGTGTAATGGTATTCAGCTTCACAACCTCGGCCCGGATACCGTCCGCCGCCAGGCGGTCGGCGCAGTCCAGAAGCTCGTTGACCAGTGTGCCGCAGCCCGCCAGCGTGAGATCCGTCCCCTCCCGGAGCAGCACCGCCGGATGCCGGGGGGCACCGTCCTGATAGGCCCCCTCCCCGCCCCGCGGGTAGCGGATGGCCACCGGGCCCTTCACCTCATAGACGGCATATTCCAGCATGTCCCGCAGCTCGGCAAAGCTGGCGGGGCAGAGGACGGTCATGCCGGGGATGGTGTCCAGGAAGGCCGGGTCAAAGAGGCCGTGGTGGGTCTCCCCGTCCTCCCCCACCAGGCCGGCCCGATCCACCGCCAGCACCACATGGAGGCCCTGGAGGGCCACATCGTGGAGGAGCATATCATAGCTGCGCTGCAGAAAGGTGGAGTACACCGCAAACACCGGCGTCATTCCCTGCTTGGCCATGCCGGCCGCCATGGCCGCCGCGTGGCCCTCGGCGATGCCCACGTCAAAGAACCGCTCCGGGAAGCGCTGGGCAAAGCCGTTCAGGCCCGTGCCCCCCTGCATGGCCGCCGTGATGGCGCAGATTTTGGGATCCTTCTCCGCCAGCTCGCACAGGGCCTGCCCGAACACAGCGGAGAAGTTCGGGGCGGTCGGGTGTACCGGCTCCCCGGTCTCCACGCAGAAGCGGCCCACCCCGTGGAAGAGATCCGGGTTGCGCTCCGCAGGCGTATAGCCTTTCCCCTTTACAGTTCTGACGTGGAGCAGGACAGGCCCCTTCAGCTCCCTGGCATAGCTGAGCAGCTGGGTCAGGCGCTTCACATCGTGGCCGTCCACCGGCCCCAGATAGGTAAAGCCCATGTCCTCGAACAGGCTGCAGGGCAGAAGGGTCTCCTTGATGGCCGTCTTGACCTTGTGGGTCACGTTGTAGATGTGCCCGCCCAGGGGGAGGACGCTCATCACCTTTCGGTAACCCTTTTTGAAATGGAGATACTGGGGCTTGAGCCGCTGGCGGGCCAGATGCTCCGCCACGCCGCCCACGCTCCGGGTGATGGACATGCCGTTGTCGTTGAGGATGACGATCAGCGGCTCACCGCTGTCGCCGGCATCCGACAGGCCCTCATAGGCCAGGCCGCCGGTGAGCGCCCCGTCCCCGATCAGGGCCAGCACCTGATAATTCTCATTCTGTAAAGTTCTAGCCCTTGCCATACCAAGGGCCACCGATACCGAGTTGGAGGCGTGGCCGGCGATAAAGGCGTCGCTGGGGCTCTCCACCGGCTTGGGGAAGCCGGCGATCCCCCCAAAGGTGCGTAGGGTCTCCATGGCGGCGTTGCGGCCGGTGAGGATCTTGTGGGCATAACACTGGTGCCCCACGTCAAAGACCAGCCTGTCCCGCCCCGTGTCGAACACACGGTGGATGGCTACAATCAGCTCCACCGCCCCCAGGCTGGAGGCCAGGTGCCCCCCAGTCCTGGACACGGTGTCGATAAGCCGCACCCGCAGACGGCGGCACAGCTCCGCAGCCTCGCTGTCGCTGAGACCGCCCAGCTGTTCGGGCATATGATCGAGATCGAAATTCAGAGTTGTTCACCCCCCGGCCCCGCTGCGGGGCCCGGAACCAGAATCAGGACCAGAGCCAGGCGCCCAGCAGGCCCACGCCGATGCCCAGCAGGCCGCCCATCAGCACCTGAAACGGCGTGTGGCCCAGGAACTCCTTCAGCTCCTTGCCGAAGAGCGCGGGCTTCATCTCCGTCCAGTGCTCCATAATATAGTTGAGGATCTTGGCCTGCTCCCCCGCCGCCCGGCGGACGTTGGAGGCGTCGTACATGACCACGATGGCCACCACCGCCGCCACGGTGAACACCGGGGACGCCCAGCCGTACATATACCCCATGGCGGCGGCGCAGGCGCACACAAAGGCGGAGTGGGAGCTGGGCATGCCGCCGCTGGAGAGGATATGGCGCCAGTCCAGCTTGCCCTTGGTGATCAGCGTGATGACAAATTTGATGATCTGGGCCATGGCCCAGGCCAGGATGGACAGATTCAGGATCAGATTTCCCGTGAGGAAATCCACTACATTGCGCATATCCGCTCCCCCCTTACGTCTGCCGGTCGGCCAGGGACTCGGCCAGGGCCCGCAGCTCGGCGCCTTCGCCTCCGAAGGACGCGAGGGCCTCGGCCGCCTGTTCCGTCAGCCGGGCCACCAGCGCCCGGCACCCGTCCACCCCCTTGAGGGTGACAAAGGTGGTCTTGCCGCTCCTGGCGTCAGAGCCGATGGGCTTGCCCAGGGCGGCCTCGTCCCCCACCACGTCCAGGATGTCGTCCTGGATCTGGAAGGCCAGGCCCAGCGCGGCCCCATAGCGGCGCAGGGCCTCCCGCTGCTCCTCCGTGCCGCCGGCCACGGCCCAGCCCATCTCCAGGGCCGCCGTGATCAGCGCGCCGGTCTTGAGCCGCTGGAGCTCCTCCACCTCGGCCAGGGTGAGGGCGCGCTCCTCCCCAGCCATGTCCAGGATCTGGCCGCCCACCATGCCGGCGCCGCCGGCGGCCCGGGCCAGGATGCCGGCGGCCAGTACAATCCGCTCCGGCGGAAGGGCCTGTCCCGGCGCCAGCATGGCCTCAAAGGCAGCGGTGAGCAGGCCGTCCCCGGCCAGCACCGCCGTGGCCTCGCCGTACACCTTGTGGTTGGTGGGCCGCCCCCTGCGGAGATCGTCGTCGTCCATGCAGGGCAGATCGTCGTGGATCAGGGAGTAGGTGTGCACCATCTCCACCGCACCGGCAAAGGGAAGGGCCTTCTCCACATTGCCGCCGCACAGGCGGCAGGCCTCCAGCGTCAGCACCGGCCGCAGGCGCTTGCCCCCGGCCAGCAGACTGTACCGCATGGCGTCATACAGGCTTCCCCGGGGCTCCCGCTCCAGGAAGCAGTTCCGGAGCCACGCCTCCATCCGCGCCCGGTGGGCGTCCAGCCGTTCCAGCTTCCCCATGGCCTAGCCCTCCCCCTGGAAGGGCTCCTCCACCGGGGTGCCGTCCGGCCCGGCCAGGAGCCTGGTCACCTTCTGTTCGGCCCGATCCAGCTGGGCGGAGCACTTCTTCATCAGCTTGGTACCCTCCTCAAAGAGGGACAGCGCGTCCTCCAGGGGGGCCTCCCCCTGCTCCAGCAGCTTGACAATCTCCTCCAGCCGGGCCATGGCCTGCTCGAAGGTCATTTTCTTTTCCGCCATGTTGGTCTTATCCTTTCCCTATCTGACAGGTTTGATCACTTCACAGGAAATTTCTCCGTCACACAGGCGGAGGGCCAGCCGGTCGCCCGGCCTGGCAGCCCTGGCCGACCGGAGCACCGTGCCGTCCTCCCGCTTCGGGATGGCGTAGCCCCGCCCCAGCACCTTCAGGGGGCTCAGGGCGTCCAGGGAGGCCGCCAGCCGGGCGAAATGCTCCTTCTCCCGCCCCAGCGCGCCGGTGAGGCCGTGGGCCAGCCGCTCCCGCTGGTAGTCCAGCAGCATCCGCTTGTCGTCCACGTAGCTCATGGGCTCCCGGAGGGCCCGGCAGCGGCCGGCCTGCTCCAGCTCCTTGCGGGCCCGCTCCAGCCGGCGGGACACCGCCTGGGCCATGCGCCCCTCCGTCTGGGCCAGCCAGACGGAGATCTCGTTCTGATCCGGCACCGCCAGCTCCGCCGCATTGGACGGGGTGGCCGCCCGCAGATCGGCCACAAAGTCGGAGATGGTCACGTCGGGCTCGTGCCCCACGGCGGAGATCACCGGAATCTCCGAGGCGTAGATGGCCCGGGCCACCCCCTCGTCGTTGAAGGCCCACAGATCCTCCATGGAGCCGCCGCCCCGGCCGGTGATAATCAAGTCTGCCACCTTGTGCCGGTTGGCCCAGGCGATGGCGGCGCACAGCTCCCCGGGGGCCTCCGCCCCCTGAACCCGCACCGGGATCACCGCCGCCTCAGCCAGGGGCCAGCGGGCCCCCAGTATGCGCAGCATGTCCCGCACCGCCGCCCCCGCCGCCGAGGTGATGAGGGCAATCCTTTGGGGGAACCGGGGAATGGGCTTCTTGTGGGCCTGGTCGAACAGCCCCTCCCGGTACAGCTTCTCCTTGAGCTGCTCAAAGGCGATGTGCAGCTCCCCCACCCCGTCGGGGGTGAGCTGGCTGCAGTAGAGCTGATACTGGCCGTCCCGGGGAAACACGGTCACACGCCCGAAGGCCACCACCTTCATGCCGTTCTCCGGCCGGAACCGGAGGCCGGCGGCCTCCCGGCGGAACATGACGCACCGGATGGCCCCCTCCGCGTCCTTGAGAGAGAAGTAGTGGTGGCCGGAGGGGTAGCACTTGTAGTTGGAGAGCTCCCCCCGCACAAAAAGGCCGGCCAGAGCTCCGTCGCGATCCAGCAGGCCCTTGATATATTGGTTGACCTGGGTGACGCTGTAGATGGGCGCGGTGTTCATGCCTCTCCCTCCCGTTCCAGGGCCCGATGGGCCAGGATCGCCGCACCCATGGCGTTGTCGGTGGAGTAGCGGGGTTCGGCAAAGGCCGCGTCGGCCATGACCGCGCGCAGCAGCCGGTTGGATGCCACCCCGCCGGAGCACAGCACCGGCAGGCCGGGCCAGCGTTTCTTAGCCGCGTCGGTGGCCCGGCGCACCGCTGAGGCCACCGTCTCCAGGGCAAACCGGGCAATCTCCGCCGGGGGCTTCCCCTGCTCCGCCAGGGCCTTTACCTTGTTCTCCATGCCGGAGAGGGAGAATGTAAGGTCGTTCAGCTTTACAGAAAATCCGGACACCGGGCCGCTCTCCGCCGCCAGGGCGTCCAGGGCCTTCCCCGCCGGGAAATCCAGGCCCAGCAGCACGCCGGTGCGGTCAATGAGCTGTCCGGCGGAGATATCGCTGGTGCCGCCGATTTTCTCCGCCCGGACGTTCCACCCCTCCGGCTCCACATACAGCAGCTCGGTGGTTCCGCCGGACAGGTGCCAGGCCAGCATGGGGCCGTCCAGCAGCTCCATGCGGCCCGCCGACCAGGCGGCGGCGGCGACATGCCCCTGCTGGTGGGAGGCGGCATAGAAGGGCACCCCCAGCACGTCGGCCAGGGCGCGGCCCTGGCCCTCCCCCGCCAGGAAGCAGGGCATGTAGGAGCCCTCCACCGCCCGGGGACGGGTGCTGGCCCCCACGGCGGCCAGGCCGTCCAGCCAGCCGGCCGCGTGCAGCTCGGCAAACCGCTCCGGCAGGTGCTTCACGTGCTGGAACAGGGCGTCGCTCTGCCGCAGGCCCAGCTCGCCGGGGCGAACCTCCAGCAGGCGGCCGGCGTTGTATCCGTCCCGGCCGTCAAACACCGCCGCCGAGGTGGTGTAGTTGCTGGTGTCGATGCCCAGGGTGCGCATGCTCACGCCTGCTCCTCCCCGGGCTCCCCGGCGGGAACCTCCGTCTTCTCCGGGGCCTCCGCGGCCCGGCGGCCGATGGGGCCCACCGGATCGGGCACGCACTCCCCCCGGACAAAGGAGCCCAGGATGCCGTTGACAAAGGAGACCACCTCGGGCTCCTCGTAGTGCTTGGTCATCTCCACGGCCTCGTTGATGGCGGCGGCGTTGGGGATGTCCTGCATATACAGGATCTCATACATGGCCACCCGCATGATGGCCACCGCCACCCGGTTGAGGCGGGAGAACTTCCAGCCGATGGCGTACTTGGAGATATACTCGTCCAGCTCCGGGGCGTGCTCATACACCCCTTTCACCAGGCGGGTGATATACTCCCGCTGTTGTTCATTGGGAAATTCCGCGTAGAGAGGCTCCTCCTCCCCGATCTGGGCAAAGGTCTTTCTGGTCAGTGCCTCCGCCAGCAGCTCCTCCGCCGTCTGGCCGGTAAAGCCCAGCTCAAAGGCGAAGTGGACGGCGATCTCACGGGCAGCAGTTCTGGTCATTATGTCTCCTCCATGGCGGGACAGTTCCCGCAGCTTATCGTCATAGGTAGCTACATTATACAACAAAGCTGCATAAAAAGGAAAGAGCAAATTCCACACATCGGCAAAAAGCCCGGGGTGCGCCGCAGCGCGCCCCGGGCTTTGGGTATTTTCCACGCAAAACACCGGCGCGCGCCGTTGGCGGCACACGCCGGTGCTGGAAATGCTGGCTTACTGGGGCTTCTTTGCCTCCCGGTCAAAGGTCACGCCCAGCACGTGGACATTGACGCACTCCACCGTCAGGCCGCTGGTATTCTCGATGGCGCTGAATACCGCGTTCTGAACCTCCTTGGCCACGTCGATGATGGTATAGCCGTACTTGATCAGGATAGAGACATCCACCCGGACGCTCTCCTCCTCCACCGTGATGTGGACGCCCTTGGACAGGTTCTTCTTGCCGCCCAGCAGCTCGGCAATGTCGCTGCCCAGGTTGGCGGCCAGGCTCCCGACCCCCTCCACCTCAGTGGCGGCGGCAGCGGCAATCGCCGCCAGAACCTCCTCGGAGATGTGGATGTTCCCCAGCTCGTCAGGACGGGAGACATATTCCTTTCCGTCAGCCATTCCGGTCACGCTCCTTTTTTCTTTCGTGCTCTGGTGCTCTTGGGGATCATTGTACCACAAAAAAGAGAAATTACAACTGGTTTTTCCGGCGCCGCCGGCCCGGAGCCGCCCCCGCCTATTCCTGAGCCTCGATGATCTTGACCTGGCTGGCCTCATAGCCGGTCTCGTCGGTAACGATCTCGGTGATCTTGGCCACATCTGCGTCGGTGAGGCCGCCCTCCTGGGCGGAGACCACCACGCTGACGCTCTCGCCGCTGATGAAGGCCACGCAGTCGGCATACCCCTTGGCGGTGACCAGGTTCTCGATCTGGGCCTCGGAGACGGTATAGCCGGCAATGGTCTGGATGGCCTGGCCGTTGGCCTCCTTCATGGCCTCGTCGGCGTTTTCGCTGGCCATGGCGTCCTCCAGGATGGTCAAGGCGCTGTCCCTGGCCTGCTGGCGGTTGAGCCGGGCCGAGTCAAAGTAGCCGCCGCCGGAGGGCGCCGGGGTGGCGGACGCCTCTGGAGCCGGGCTGGCCGTGGACGAGAGCAGAGGGTCGTCCGTCTGCCCGTTCACCAGGGCGGCCTCCCCCAGGGTCTTGCCCGCGTCGGCTGTCTCCCCGCTCTGGTACGTCCAGTTCAGGTAGACCGCCGCGCACACAAAGAGTACCACCGCCGCCACCACCGCATTCCGCTTCCACACTTTCATCTTAGCTGCCTCACTTTCCTTCACAGACTGATATGTGATCCGCGCCGAGTCCCGTCAGCGCGGATACCGCCTCCACCACCTGGAGCCGGACGGACGGGTTCCCGCCCCCCGAGCATACCACAAGGGCCCCCTGATATTGGGGCGAAATCTGCTGGAGGGTGACGGTCTCCTCCGTCCCGCCGCCGGAGAGCACCACCGTGGTCAGGGCGGCGTCGGTGGAGTCGGCCTCCACCGTGCTCTGGGTGTCCTGGGCCAGGATCCGCCTGGGGCTGCTCTGGAGGGTGAGCACCACCCGCACCTCCCCCACCCCGGTGATCCGGGACAGGGCCTCCTCCATCCGCTTCTCCAGCGCCTCCACCTGGAAGGCGTCCGCCTCCTCCCCGGCTGCGGCGGACGACTCCCCGGCTGCTCCGCTCCCCCCCGGCAGGGCGGGCAGGAGGAGCAGCGCCGCCCCCGCCGCAATCACCAGAAGCACAAACTTATTCCGCTCCCACAGGGCGCGCAGGCCCTTCCCCAGCGCCCCCAGCTCCTTGCTTTTCATCCCTCGCCCCCGCTTTCGTACGTCTGCCGCTCCGCCGGGATGGCGAAGTCGGCCTCAATGGCGCGCGTCAGCGCCTCCCGCTGCTCCGCCGTCAGCGCCCCGGTGATGGTGACGGCGGTGGGCACGGGCCAATCCCCCCCGCCTTCCGCCTCCACGGCCGCCAGGCAGACGATGCCCAGCCCGGCCGCCTTGTCCTGAATATATGCGGCGGACTGCTCCTCTATGATGTCCTTCATCAAAGTTTCGTTCTCCTCCTCCAGCTCCGTGCTGTAGGCGCTCAGATCCAGCCGGTACTGAGTGAGGGCCTGGCCCAGCGCTTCGGTGTCCAGCTTCAGCAGGGGATTGAGCACCGCCGCCAGCAGCACCAGCCCGCCGGTGAGGCGGAGAATGCCCCGGATGTTCCCGTCGGGGCACAGGGCCTCCGCCAGGGCCACCAGCATGGCGGCGGCGGTGATGCCCAGCAGCCATTGGCGAATCAGCTCCAGCATGGCCTCACCTCACCACCGCCGTGATGGCGGACACCAGGGAGATGAGCAGCAGCAGGGCGCAGGAGCCCGTCATGCCCAGCACCAGGCCGAAGGCCCCGCCCAGCTGGTCGATGAGCCCGGCCACCCGGCCGCCGGACACGGTGGCGCTGAGGGCGGCGGCGGCCTTGTAGGCCAGATAGTGGATTCCCAGCTGGAGGAAGGGCACCACGCACATGGCCAGCACCGCCAGCATGCCGAACACCCCCACCGCGTTTTTCAGGATGCCCGCCCCGGCCAGCACGGTCTCCGCCGCGTCGGACAGGATGCCTCCCACCACCGGCACCAGGCTGGACATGGTGAACTTGGCCGCCTTGACGGTCACCGCGTCGGTGGTGCCGGCGATCACCCCGCTCACCGTCAGATAGCCCACGAAGACCACCAGCACGGTGGTGAGCACCGCCGTCACCAGCCACTTCAGGGTGCCCGCGATGCGCTTGAGCCCCTCGTTGCCCACCGCCGCGTGGGCCACGCAGGCGGCGATGTAAGCGTACACCAGGGGGAGCAGCAGCTGGGTGATCAGGGTGATGAGCACGTCGGAGAACAGCATGGTGGCCAGCTGCCGGGCCACCGCCCCGCCGGGGGAGCCGGCGGCGGCCGCCGCCGCCGTGACGGTGGGCAGCAGGAGCTTGGAGAAGGTGGACATGTTGTCCAGCGCCTCCCGGCCCAGGCCGATCAGGGTGTTGGCGTCCGCCGCCGCCACCGCGGCCACCGCCAGGGCCCCCACAATGGACACCACGTCCACCGCCCGGCCCGTCCCCGTCCCGGCGTACAGCCCCTCCGCCAGGCCGCACAGGAGCACCACCGCCAGCAGCAGCACCCCGCTGCGCACCGCCTTGCGCACCACGCCGAAGAGCTCTCCGCTGCCGGTGTCCACGATGGAGCGGAGCCCCTCGTCCAGACTCAGCCCCGCCTCCAGCTCCATACCGGGCAGCCAGTCCCCCGCCGCGTCCTCCAGGCCGTCCAGCTCCAGGGCCTCCGACTGGGCGGAGAGCACGTCCCCCCCACTGGCCGACGCCGTCACCACGCCCGGCAGCAGGAGGAGCACGGCCAGAAATGCAAGTATGATTCGTCTCATTGGTACCTCTCCGATCTATGTTCCCTCACAGCAGGCCCGTTATGGTGCTCAGCACCGCCCGCAGCAGGGGCAGGGCCGCCAGCACGGCGGCGGCGGCTCCCGCCGTCTCCGCCGCCGCAGCGATGCCCCCCTCCCCCGCGTCCCGGCACAGCTCGGCGGCGATGCGGGTCAGGATGGCGATGCCCACCGTCTTGAGCACCGGCGCCAGCACCGCCGGGGACAGGCCGATGAGCTCCCCCAGCTCGTCCGCCAGGGCGCGTACCTCCTCTATGGCACCCAGGGCCGCCCCCAGCAGGAGGGCCCCGGCGGCCAGGGCCAGCACCGCCCCCACCTCCCTGGCGTGCTGCTTGACCACCACCGCGCACAGGGCGGCGGCCACGGCGGCGGCCGCCAGTCTGACCACGCTCTCCATGGCCTACAGCCCGAACAGGTTCTTGACCAGATCGAACAGATCGCTGATCTGCTGCACCACCATCACCAGCACCACCACCAGGCCCGCCAGGGTGGTCATGGTGGCCTGCTCGTCCCGCCCGGAGCGGGAGAGCACCTGGTTGAGCACCGAGACCAGGATCCCGATGGCCGCAATCCGGAAAATCAAATCCACATCCATCTGTTTCTCCCCCTCACAGCAGCAGGATGGCCAGCATCGCCCCGACCGTCAGGCCAAGGGCCCGGTACATCCGCCCCTGCTTTTCCGACTCCTCCCGGGCCTGCTCCAGGGCCCGGCCCAGCTCCGCCCGGGTTCGGGCCAGGGCGGCGCGCTGCTCCTCCCCGTCATACCGGCCCAGCACGTCCCCCAGCTCCTCCAGGGCCAGCAGCGCCGGCCCGGTCAGTCCCAGGGGGGTGTCCTCCACCGACTCCCGCCACAGCTGGGAGAGGGGCCGCTCCCCCAGCTCGTCCAGCCTGGCCCGGCAGCGGGCAAACAGCTCCCCCGCCGGCGGCGGGCTCTCCGCCGCCCGCTCCAGCAGCTCGGGCATGGGGGTGAGGCGGAAGGCCAGCTCCCGCTCCATCCCCTCCAGGGCGCCCAGCAGGGCTCGGAGCACCCCCACCCGCCGGGCCAGCCGCCCGGCGGCGGAGAAGCCCACCGCGCCGCAGCCGCCCACCAGCAGGGCGGCGCCCATCAGCCTCAGCACAGCTCCACCACCCGGTAAGCCCGCTCTCCGCCGTCCCGCCGGATGGTCACCAGCCGCCGGAACAGCTTCCCGTCCAGCAGCCTCCGGTACAGGGGCCGGGTCTGTATGTCCTCCAATTCCCGCCCGTGGGCCGTACACAGCAGGGCCACGCCGCAGTTGGCCGCCATCTCCAGGGCGGCCGCGTCCTCCGGCGCGGTGATCTCGTCCGCCGCCAGTACCTGGGGATTCATGCCCCGCAGGAGCATCAGCAGCGCCGCCCCCTTGGGGCAGCCGTCCAGCACGTCGGTGTGCCCGCCCACGGCCAGCTGGGGCACCCCCTGGTACATGGCCGCCAGCTCCCCCCGCTCGTCCGCCACACCAACCCGCAGGGCGGGATGTCCCTCTCCGTCGGAGAGGGCGCGGATCAGATCCCGCAGCAGGGTGGTCTTGCCGCCCCCTGGCGGGGAGAGGAGCAGGGTGCTCTGAAATTCCCCCTCGCTCCACAGCCTGTCCAGCACCGGCGCGGAGGTACCGGGCACCTCCCGGGCCACCCGGATGGCCAGGGAGGAGAGCTGCCGCAGATTGATGACCGCCCCGTTCCGCACCACGGCGGTGCCGCAGATGCCGATGCGGTGGCCGCCCTGCACGGTGAAAAAGCCGCTGCGCACCCGCTCGAGGGCGGCGTGGGCGGAGGCCTGGGTGGCGGTCTCCAATACGGCGTACAGCTCCCGCTGGGTCACCGGCTCCCCGGACAGGGGGCGCTCCCCCTCCGGGAATACCACGGTCATGGGCCGGCCCGTCCGCAGGCGCAGCTCCTCCGCCCGTCCCCGGCTCTCCCTGTCCAGGCCCGCGGTCAGCTGCCGCAGCCGGGGCGGCAGCAGGGCCGCCGCCTGGCGGAACCGGGCCGTGTCTCGCTCATCCGTCATCTTGCTCACGTCCTTCTTCTGTGCTTGGCACATCCTATGAACGCCTGTCCCTGTTTATGCCACGGGTCTGCATGCCCGGGCCCCAAAACAGGAACGGGCGGGGGATCCAAACGGATCCCCCGCCCATTTCCTGGCCCTGCCGGCTTCCCGTGCCAGCCGTTCTGTGGTACAATCAGGGCAGTATTCCGGCCGATGGGAGGTGTACTCGTGGCCGCTCTGCTCCTGATTCCCTTTTTTCTCATCCGCTTTGGGCTCCTGTCTGCCCTGAGTCGGGACGGCCTGCGGCGTGCCGCCCACTATCCGCCTGTAGAGGGGTGGGAGCGGGCGGCCCTGTGGCTCTATCAGCTCTCCACCGCGGCCCTTCTGCTTCTCATTCTGCTCTCCCGGGTCAAAGCTGCCCCGCCCGCCTGCTTCCGGGCGGGCGGAGTCCTGTATGCGGCGGGCCTCCTGCTGCTTGTGCTGTCTGTGGCCGCCTTTGCCGCCCCGTCAGAGGAGGGATTCTGCCAGTCCGGTATCTACCGCCTATCCCGGAATCCCATGTATGTCTCCTACTTCCTCCTGTTCCTGGGGTGCGCCCTGCTCACCCGGTCTCTCCCCCTGCTGCTCTGCCTGGCGGTGTTTCAGCTCACCGCCCACGTGCTCATCCGGGCGGAGGAGCGGTGGTGCCTCCGCACCTTCGGGGCGGCATACGCCCGCTATATGGGGCGGGTTCGCCGCTATCTCTGACGGGGACGAACCGTTCAGGTGCCCAGCCCCGCCGGCGCCGGCAGGTACCGCTCCCCCCACCGGCCGATCTCAATGAAGATGGGGTAGAGATCCCGCCCCGCCTCTGTGAGGGCGTATTCCACGTGGGGCGGCACCTCGTTGAACTGTTCCCGGCGAACCAGGCCGTTCTCCTCCAGCTGCCGCAGCGTGGAGGTCAGCATGGTGTTGGTGATGCCCTCCACCCGCTGCTTCAGCGCTCCGAAGCGAACCGTGTCCGTCTTGCTCAGCTCAAAGAGCACGCGGATGGCCCACTTTCCCTGGAACAGGCGCAGGGTGCGTCCCACGGGGCAGGTCATGGCAGCATTTTCCACCCGCAGGCGGGCCTGATACTCCTGAAAGGTGCCGTACTCCATCTTGGATTCCTCCCAATAGTCAGAGATTTGATACTTAGTCGGTTATTTCTGCGTACTTGCATCCATTTTCTTCTTTAGTATAATAAAACTACAATCCAATTACAAGAAGGAGTTGTTTGCATGAATCCCTTTGAGCTCTTCCAGTCCCGCCGGTGCATCCGCAGCTACACCGGTGCTCCCGTCTCCGACGGGGAGCTGCAGGAGATCCTCCAGGCCGCCAACACCGCCCCCACCGCCATGGGGCAGTATGAGAACGTCCACCTGACGGTAATCACCGATGCCAAGCTGCTGGCCGAGATCGAGGCCGCCTGCGCCGAGTTCATGGGCCAGCCCGGCTCTCACCCCCTCTACGGGGCCCCGACCCTGGTGGTGGCCTCCTCCCGGTTCCCCGGTGAGGCCATGGCAAACCCGGCCTACTCCGACGCCGCCATTCTGGTGCATACCATGTCCCTGGCCGCCACCGCCCTGGGCGTGGGCTGCTGTTACATCTGGGGGGCCGTTGTGGCCCTGAGCAGCCGCCCCGAGCTGGTGAAGGCCCTTGGCCTGCCGGAGGGCTTCGTCCCCTGCTGCGGCCTGGTTCTGGGACAGTCCGAGGAGGGCTACGCCCCCCGGGAAATTCCCCAGGACCGCATCGGCGTCAACTACGTGGGCTGACAAAGCGAAGTACATGCAGGAAGTCCCCCGCAGGGAACGCCTCGCAGAGTTCCGTCATCCACAGATGACGGAATAAAATTGAAATCCGTCATTTCCGGGGACATGTGCCTCGGAAATGACACTTCTCGCGCAAGATGGGCCGACTTTTTCGTCAGGAATCGAGGTCCATCTTGCGCGCATCTTCCTCGAAAAAGTGGCTTCCGCCACTTTTTCGACACACTGAGGGAGTCCCCCGGCTCTGCCGGGGGACTCCCTCTTTTTGGCTATGGCTGTTTCTGCTGGTAGACCAGCACGTCGCTCAGATCCTCCCGCTCTTTCAGGGCGGTCAGCAGCTCGTCCCGTTCCTCCGCGGAAGTCCCTGCGGGCAGGGCGTAGGTCTCCAGCCTGGCGAACTCCTGGGTCAGGCGCCTGCTCTGCTCCTTCAGCCACTTCGCCCCCGCCGGGTCGCCCTCCACATAGACCAGGGCCACCCTGCGGGCGCTTTTCTTTACCCGGTTGACCCACAGGTCGTCCGGATCGTGCTTCCGGAAGCCCAGGTTGATGATCAGCAGCACGATGGCGATGGCCGCCGTGACAAAGCCGAACACCTGGGATACCCGGATGGGAGTGTTGAAGAAGTACAGGCTGTCGGTGCGCAGGCCCTCGATGAAGCCCCGGCCCACGCCGTACCAGGCGAAGTAGCTCAAAAACATCTGGCCGTCAAACTTCCGCCACTTTCTGGCGATCACCACCAGGAGCACAAAGCCCAGCAGGTTCCACAGGGACTCATACAGGAAGGTGGGGTGTACCTCCATGTACTGCCGCGCCCCGTCCACGTAGGCGTAGATGCCCATGCGCCAGGGCAGGTCCGTGGGGCCGCCGTAGGCCTCGATGTTGACGAAGTTGCCCCATCGGCCGATCATCTGGCCGATGAGCATGCCGTACACGCCCAGATCCGCAAAGGCCAGGAACTTGATCTTCCGCACCCTGCAAAACACGAAAAGCACGATCACCGCCATGATGACCCCGCCGTAAATGGCCAGGCCCCCGTCCCAGATGCGCACCATGGCCCCGAAGTCCAGGGAGCCGTCCTCCCGGCGGTAGAGATCCAGATAGAAGATGATGTAGTAGAGCCGGGCCCCGATGATGCACAGGGGCACGGCGAAGAAGAGCATGTCGATGATGTCGTCCTGCTTGATGCCGAACCGGCCAGACACGTGGCAGCAGTACAGCACCGCCAGCAGAAATCCGGCGGCGATGATGATGCCGTACCAGTGGACGGGCCAGCCGAACACGCGGAAGGCAATGGAGTTCAGGTGGAACTCCAGCCCCAGGCCGGGGAAGGTGACGGTACCCATCATGCCGTCTCCCCCGGCCGGATCACGGCCAGGCCGCACCGCTCCCCGGTCACCCAGCGGCGGATGCGGTCCTCCACGTCGGCCTTGGAGATGCCGTCGAACACCTCCGGGAAGGTGAGGTACTCCACCCCGGCGAAATGGGCCTGGGCCAGCTCGATGCACACGTTCTCAAAGGAGTTGAGCCCCCGCACCTTGGCGCCGTAGACGCCCTTTTTCAGCCGGCGGAACAGGCCCTCGTCGATGCCCTCCCGGGCCAGGCGCTCCCCCTCGGCCAGCACGGCGTCCCGCACGGCTTTGGGATCCCGGCTCTCGCCGCCGGCGGCCATGAGGGCGCAGCCGGGGTAGAGCTCAAAGCCGTAGCCAAAATTCTTGTTGATCAGGCCCTCGCTGTACAGCTTGGCGTACAGGGGGCTGGAGTTGCCCAGCAGGGCCTCACAGGCCAGTTCGCCCATAAGCTGCTCCCGCAGGTGCTCCTCCCCCGCCGGGGCCGGATCGGCCTTGAAGCCCAGCTGGAAGATGGGGGTGGACACCTCCATGGTCAGCTCCTTCTCCGCCGAAGCGGCACGGCCGGTCTCCTCCCCGCCGTAGTCCCGCTGGATCTCGCCGCCGGGCTCCTGGGGCAGGAGCTCCTCCGCAATGCGGACAACCTCCTCCGGCTCCACGTTCCCCGCCACGGTGAGCACCATGTTGGAGGGGGTGTAGAACGCCTTGTGGCAGGCGTAGAGGGTAT
>NZ_JAHZDL010000149.1:0-2874 GCF_019422385.1 Flavonifractor sp. | reverse complement strand
ACCGTCTTCATCTGCCCGGTGGGCCCGGTGGGCCAGTACCCCATCTTTGTCCGCCTGGTGAACCGGGAGAAGCTGTCCCTCAGGAACTGCTGGTTCATCAACATGGACGAGTACCTGACCGACGACGGCCAGTGGATCGACCAGAACGACCCCCTGTCCTTCCGGGGCTTCATGGCCCGGAACGTGTACGGCAAAATCGACCCGGAGCTGCTCATGCCCGAGGAGCAGCGGGTGTTCCCCGACCCCAGCGACCTGGGCCGCATTCCCGCCCTCATTGAGGAGCTGGGCGGCGTGGACATCGCCTTCGGCGGCATCGGCATCACCGGCCACCTGGCCTTCAACGAGCCCCAGCCGGAGCTGACCCCCGAGCAGTTCGCCCAGCTGCCCACCCGGGTGCTGGACATCCACCCGGAGACCCGGGCCACCAACTGCGTGGGCGATCTGGGCGGCGCCCTGGAGGACATGCCCCACAAGTGCGTCACCATCGGCATGAAAGAGATCCTGGGGGCCAGGAAGCTGCGCCTGGGCGTGTTCCGGGACTGGCACCGGGCCGTGTGCCGCCGGGCGGCCTACGGCGAGGTGACCGCCGCCTTCCCCGCCACCCTGGCCCAGAAGCACCCCAACGCCCTGCTGTATGTCAACAGCGTGGCCGCCGGCCAGGCCTATTGAGGAGCGCGCCATGGACAATTCCTTCTATCTGAAAAACGGCGCGGTTCTGTGGAACGGCGCCTTCACCCCGGTGGATCTGGCGGTGGAGGACGGGGCCATCACCGCCGTCACCCACGGCTATCACAATGAGAAGAACCTGCCCGAGGTGGACGCCGCCGGGTGCAAGGTCCTGCCCGGCTTCCTGGATCTCCACACCCACGGGGCCGCCGGGGTGGACGTGAACGCCGCCGACGCCGAGGGCCTGCGCACCATCGGCCGGTTCTTCGCCAGCCAGGGGGTCACCGGCTGGCTGTGCTCGGTGCTCACCGACACGCCGGAGCAGACCCTCTGGTGCATGGAGCAGGCCCGGCAGGTCATCGAGGGCGGCCCCTACGACGGGGCGGCCCTGCTGGGCGTCCACCTGGAGGGGCCCTGCCTGTCCTCCGAGTACAAGGGCGCCATGCCGGAGCACCTGCTGATGCACACCGCCGACGCGGAGCTCTTTGCCCAATATCAGAAGGCCTCCGGCGGACACGTGCGCTACACCACCCTGGCCCCCGAGATCCCCGGTGTGCCCGAGCTGATCCCCCGCCTCAACGCCATGGGCATCGTGTGCGCCATGGGCCACAGCGGCGCGGGCTATGACCAGTGCGTGGCCTGCGTGGAGGCGGGCGTCCGCTCCACCACCCACCTGGGCAACGCCATGCGCCTGTTCCATCAGCACGACCCGGCCATCTTCGGCGTGGCCCTGGAGAGCGACGTGTATGTGGAGGCCATCTGCGACGGCCGCCACCTCCACCCGGGCACCGTGCGGCTCTACCTGAAAACCAAGGGGTATGACCGGGTGATCGCCGTCACCGACTCCATCATGGCCGCCGGCCTGCCCGACGGCAACTACAAGCTGGGGGTCAACGACGTGATTGTGGAGGACGGGGACGCCAAGCTGCCCAACGGCGTCCGGGCCGGCTCCACCCTCACCCTGGCCCAGGCCCTGCGCAACCTGATGGCCTTTACCGGAGAGGGGGCGGAGACCGTCTCCCGCCTCATGACCGCCAACCCCGCCCGGCTCATGGGCTGGTCCTCCAAGGGGAGGCTGGACGTGGGCCGTGACGCCGACCTGGTCCTGATGGACAAAGATTACCAGGTGGTCCGCACCGTGGTGGGCGGGCGCACCGTGTACACCAGATAACCGAACAACCGAACAACCGAAAGGAGAATTCATATGCCTCTCGTACCTCTGCGTCCCGTGCTGGACGCCACTGTGAAATACGGCTACGCCCAGGGGGCCTTCAACGTCAACGCGGTGGCCCAGGCCGAGGCCGTCATCGCCGTCCACGAGATGTTCCGCTCCCCCGCCATCCTGCAGGGGGCCGACCTGGCCAACGCCTTCATGGGCGGCCGGGTGGACTTCCAGAATGGCACCCTGGAGGACAAGAAGAAGGGGGCCCGCAACATCGCCGAGGCGGTGAAGAAGTTCGCGGTGAACAGCCCCATCCCCGTGGTGCTCCACCTGGACCACGGCAAGAACTTCGACTCCTGCGTGGCCGCCATCGAGGGGGGCTACACCTCCGTCATGATCGACGGCTCCTCCCTGCCCTTTGACGAGAACGTGGAGCTGACCCGCGAGGTGGTCAAGTACGCCCACGCCCGGGGCGTGTCCGTGGAGGGCGAGCTGGGCGTGCTGGCCGGCGTGGAGGACCACGTGTTCGCCGCCAACTCCACCTACACCAATCCCCTGTCCGCCATCGAGTTCTTCAAGAAGACCGGGGTGGACGCCCTGGCCATCAGCTACGGCACCATGCACGGTGCCAGCAAGGGCAAGAACGTGAAGCTGCGCCGCGAGATCCCCATCGCCATCAAGGAGTGCATGAACCACGAGGGCATCCAGGGCGCCCTGGTGTCCCACGGCTCCTCCACCGTGCCCCGCTACATCGTGGACGAGATCAACGCCCTGGGCGGCAGCATCCAGAACGCCTACGGCATCTCCAAGGAGGAGCTGAAGGCTGCCATCCCCTGCGGCATCAGCAAGATCAACGTGGACACCGACATCCGCCTGGCCGTCACCCGCAACTTCCGGGAGCTGTTCCGGGACTGCCCCGAGCTGAAGGACGACCCCAAGGTGGGCGGCATCTGGAAGCTGCTGGACGAGAAGCGGGACGCCTTTGATCCCCGGGCCTTCCTGGCCCCCATCATGGACACCGTCATGTACGGCACCGGCGACGAGGG
>NZ_JAHZDL010000148.1:0-2972 GCF_019422385.1 Flavonifractor sp. | reverse complement strand
CCTCCATCGAGGACAAGGTGGTGCGCTTTGCCGACAAGGAGCGGCACCAGCTCTTCGTGGAGCCCATGGGGCTGGACACCGAGGAGCTGTACATCCAGGGCTTCTCCTCCTCCCTGCCGGAGGACGTGCAGATTCAGATGCTCCACACCATTCCCGGGCTGGAGCACGCCGAGATGACCCGCCCGGCCTACGCCATCGAGTACGACTGCTTAGACCCCACCCAGCTGCTGCCCACCCTGGAGTGCAAAAAAATCCAGGGCCTGTACGGGGCGGGGCAGTTCAACGGCTCCTCCGGCTATGAGGAGGCCGCCGCCCAGGGCTTTGTGGCCGGGGTGAACGCGGCGCTGAAGATTTTGGGGCGGGAGCCGCTGGTGCTCCGGCGGGATCAGGGGTACATCGGGGTGCTCATCGACGATCTGGTCACCAAGGGCACCAACGAGCCCTACCGCATGATGACCTCCCGCACCGAGTACCGGCTCCTCCACCGGCAGGACAACGCCGACCGGCGGCTGTGCCCCGTGGGGCACGCCATCGGCCTGGTCAGCGACCAGCGGTATCAAAAAGTTTTGGACAAGTACGCCGCCGTGGATCAGGAGATCAGGCGGCTGGAGCACACCGGCACCCCCGACGGGCGGCTGGTGGATCTGCTCCGCCGCCCGGAGAACACCTATGAGGGCCTGGCGGCGGCGGACAGGGGCCGGCCGGATCTGCCCCCCGACGTGACCGAGGCGGTGGAGATCGCGGTGAAGTACCAGGGGTACATCGACCGCCAGCTGCGGCAGGTGGAGGAGCAGCGGAAGATGGAGGACCGGCCCCTCCCCCCCGACCTGGACTACCTGTCCATGGCCGGCCTGCGGCTGGAGGCCCGGCAGAAGCTGGACAGGATCCGCCCCCTCAGCCTGGGGCAGGCCTCCCGCATCTCCGGGGTCAGCCCGGCGGACATCGCCGTGCTCATGCTCCAGCTGGAGAAATAGGGGCGGGACGGGCCGCCGGTTCCGGATCCGACGGGCGCACACACAGGTGCGCCCCTACGCGGACGCTGGTAATCCCCGTAGGGGCCGACCTGTGTGTCGGCCCGCCGCGGGATTACGAAAACCCAACACAAAGGAGAACCTATGGGAGAGAAAATTGTCCTGGGCCTGTCCGGCGGGGTGGACTCCGCCGTGGCGGCCAAGCTGCTGCAGGAGCACTACGACGTCACCGGTCTCTATCTGGACATCGGCCTGGGGGGGAGCGGGGCGGCGGACGCCGCCGCCGTGGCGGAGCGGCTGGGCATCCCCCTGGAGATCGCGGACATCCGGGCGCAGCTGGAGGCGCAGGTGTGCGCCCCCTTCGCCGCCGACTACCTGGCGGGGCGGACGCCCCTGCCCTGCGCCCGGTGCAACCGGCTGGTGAAGTTCCCCGCCCTCTTCGCCCTGGCGGAGAAAATCGGGGCCCGGTATGTGTCCACCGGCCACTACGCCCGGGTGGAAAACGGGGTGCTGAAAAAGGGGCGGCCCGCCAACGACCAGTCCTATATGCTCTCCCGGCTCACCCGGGAGCAATTACAGCGCGTTGTGTTCCCCCTGGGTGATTACGAAAAGGCCGAGGTGCGGGCCCTGGCCCGGGACTTCGGCATCCCGGTGGCGGACAAGCCCGACTCCATGGAGATCTGCTTCATCCCCCAGGGGGACTACGGCGATTGGCTGGAGGCGTGTGGACTTTCCACACCGCCCGGCAATTTTGTGGACAAATCGGGTAATATCCTGGGACAGCACAGGGGCATCCACCGCTACACCCTGGGCCAGGGCCGGGGCCTGGGGGTGTCGGGGCCCCACCGGTACTTCGTCACGGAATTGCGGCCGGACACCTGTGAGGTGGTGCTCTCCGACGGCTCCGACCTGGGGAGGGACACGGTGCGCTGCGTCCGCCCCAACTGGCTGGCCGCGGACGGCCTCACCGGCCCGGTGGAGGTACAGGTGCGCCTGCGCCACTCCCGCACCCAGCTCCCCGCCGCCCTGGAGGCGGACGGGGAGGGCGTGGTGCTCCATATGCACACCCCCGCCCGGGCCCCCACGCCGGGGCAGCTGGCGGTGTTCTACGACGGCGACACGGTGCTGGGAAGCGCCTGGATTACCTAAAAAGAGAGGACGAAGAACATGAAAAAGCTGATCTGTCTGGCCCTGGTGTGTACCCTGGCCCTGGCGGGCTGCGCCCCCCGGGGCGGCGGGGAGCAGAACGAGGAACTGGGGGACAACTCCGTGGCTCCCCTGGAGCTGAGCGAGGAAGAGGCGGCCCTGCTGGCCCTGGTGGGGGGCGCGGACACGGAGTACGGCGTGTACCAGCTCTCCGCCGGTGAGGCGGTCACCGGCTGCAGCATCGAGGTGCTCTCCTGGCAGGACGGCCAGTGGCTGGCCGTGGGGGGCGGCTCGGTGGGCGTCTCCGGCTCTTCCGACAGCCTCCGGCTGGGCGTGGTGCTGGAGGAGGACGGCATCCGCATCAACTGGCAGGACGGCTCCGGCCGGTACAGCGTCAACGCCGCCCTGAGCGGCGTCACCCGCACCGACACGGGCCGCACCTGGGCGTGGCTGAACGACCCCCAGGCCCTGACCGTGGGGGCGCGCGCGCCCCTCTACCTGGCGGTGTACGACGACGGCGAGGGGGTCACCTCCGCCGCCCTGCCCGACAGCTTCTTTGACGTGGCCTACCTCAACCAGTACGACCGGGCCTACGCCGTGGCCATCACTCTGGAGGAGTAGGGCGCGGCATCCCTGACGCGCCGTTTCCCAGCCGCCGCGAACGCCTTGGTATTTCGGAGGCATGGCACCAACGGCGGCCCGGCGGGCCAAGCCGGTACAGCGCAGCAGCTCTCAGGGCTTGCAGGGTAACCCCGATGCGTGCCACCCAAGGCGCGGCAGCGCCTGGAGAGATGATCATTACGGGGCCCCCGCCGAAGCCCAGCGAAGCGGGTTCGGTGGGGAGAGGAGGCACAG
>NZ_JAHZDL010000147.1:0-3010 GCF_019422385.1 Flavonifractor sp. | reverse complement strand
AAGCTGGAGGAGTACGGCATCAACTACATCGACACCGCCCGGGGCTACACCGTGTCCGAGGAGTATCTGGGCGCGGCGCTGGAGGGCCGCCGGGACAAGTTCATCCTGGCCACCAAGAGCATGGCCCGGGACAAGGCGGGCATGGCCAGGGACATCGAGACCAGCCTGTCCAACCTGCGCACCGGCCACATCGAGCTCTACCAGCTCCACAACCTGCCGGAGAAGGACATCGAGAAGGTGTTCGGTCCTGACGGGGCCTACGAGGCCCTGGCGGAGGCCAAGGCCGCCGGGAAGATCGGCCACATCGGCGTCACCGCCCACAACGCGGACGCGCTGAAAATCCTGGTGGAGCAGTATTCTGACCGTTTGGAAACCGTCATGTTCCCCTATAATATCGTGGAGGATCAGGGCAAGGAGGTGCTGGCCCTGGCCCGGGAGAAGGGCATGGGCACCATCGCCATGAAGCCCATGGCCGGCGGCAATCTGGACGACTGGAAGCTGGCCCTGCGGTACATCGCCGCCTCCGGCGTCATCGACATCTCCATCCCCGGCATGGGCTCCCCCGAGGAGGTGGACCGCAACGCCGCCGTAGATTTGGAAGCCCCCTTCACCGAGGCGGAGCAGGAGCAGTGCGCCGCCGTCCGCAAGGAGCTGGGCACCCAGTTCTGCCGCCGGTGCGGCTACTGCGCCCCCTGCTCCACCGGTATTGATATCCCCAGCTGCTTCCTCATGGCCAACTACACCCGCAAGTACGGTCTGGCCGACTGGGCCAAGGCCCGGTACAAGGCCATGACCTATCACGCCAGCTCCTGTGTCCAGTGCGGCGCCTGTGAGAAGCGCTGCCCCTACGGCCTGCCCATCCGGGACATGCTGGGGGATGTGGCCAAGGTGTTCGGTTACTGAGATGGCGGAGTGACTGGGCGTCCTGCTGGCTGTCTGCACCACTGCTTTAACTCCGGCCCTTCGGGCCGATTGCCACTGCAAAAGGAGAAACCGATTCTATGCTCGACCATATTTTCGTCAAAGGCGCACGGGAGAACAACCTGAAAAACATCGACGTGGACATCCCCCGGGACAAGCTGGTGGTGCTCACCGGCCTGTCCGGCTCCGGCAAGTCCTCCCTGGCCTTTGACACCATCTACGCCGAGGGCCAGCGCCGCTATGTGGAGTCCCTGTCCTCCTACGCCCGCATGTTCCTGGGCCAGATGGAGAAGCCCGACGTGGACTACATCGACGGCCTGTCCCCCGCCATCTCCATCGACCAGAAGACCACCTCCAAGAACCCCCGGTCCACCGTGGGCACGGTGACGGAGATCTACGACTACCTCCGCCTGCTGTGGGCCCGGGTGGGCACCCCCCACTGCCCCAAGTGCGGCAAGGAGATCCAGCAGCAGACCATCGACCAGATCATCGACCAGGTGATGGCCCTGCCCGAGGCCACCCGCATCCAGGTCATGGCCCCGGTGGTGCGGGGCAAGAAGGGCACCCACCAGAAGATCTTTGAGGACGCCCGCAAGTCAGGCTACGTCCGCTGCCGGGCCGACGGCTCCCTCTACGATCTCACCGAGGAGATCCCCCTGGACAAGAATAAGAAGCACAACATCGAGATCGTGGTGGATCGCCTGGTGATCAAGGAGGACATCCACCGCCGCCTCACCGACAGCGTGGAGACCGCCGCCGCCCTGGCCGGCGGCCTGGTGGTGATCAACATCGTGAACGAAGACCGGGACATCCTGTTCTCCCAGAACTACGCCTGTGAGGACTGCGGCATCTCCATCGAGGAGCTGTCCCCCCGCATGTTCTCCTTCAACAACCCCTTCGGCGCCTGCCCCACCTGCACCGGCCTGGGCTCCCAGCTGAAGGTGGATCCCGACCTGATCATCCCCAACAAGAAGCTGTCCATCCTGGACGGGGCCATCACCGCCTCCGGCTGGAACAACATCAAGGGGGACTCCATCTCCCGGATGTACTTCGACGCCCTGTCCAAGCAGTACGGCTTCAAGCTCACTACCCCGGTGGAGGAGCTTCCCCCGGAGGTCATGGACGTGATCCTCTACGGCACCAAGGGGGAGAAGCTGAAGCTGACCTATGACCGGGCCAACGGCAAGGGCACCCTGATGCAGGCCTTTGAGGGCGTGGTCAACAACCTGGAGCGCCGCTACAAGGAGACCCAGAGCGACGCCATGCGGCGGGAGCTGGAGGAGTGCATGGCCGAGCACCCCTGTCCCGACTGCGGCGGCAAGCGCCTGCGCAAGGAGGCCCTGGCCGTCACGGTGGGGGACATCAACATCGACACCTTCTGCCACAAGTCGGTGACCGAGGCCCTGGACTTCATCGCGCACCTGGAGCTGAGCGAGCAGAAGATGATGATTGCCGGCCGGATCCTCAAGGAGATCAAGAGCCGGCTGGGCTTCCTCCAGAGCGTGGGGCTCCAGTACCTGACCCTGAGCCGGGCCGCCGCCACCCTGTCCGGCGGCGAGAGCCAGCGCATCCGCCTGGCCACCCAGATCGGTTCCTCCCTCATGGGGGTGCTCTACATCCTGGACGAGCCCTCCATCGGCCTGCACCAGCGGGACAACGACATGCTGCTGGACACCATGAAGCACCTGCGGGATCTGGGCAACACCCTGCTGGTGGTGGAGCACGACGAGGACACCATGCGCGCCGCCGACTACATCGTGGACATCGGCCCCGGCGCCGGCGTCCACGGCGGCCAGGTGGTGGCCTGCGGCACCGCCGAGGAGGTCATGAACACCCCCGGCTCCATCACCGGCGACTACCTGTCGGGCCGGAAGAAGATCCCCGTGCCCACCGAGCGTCGGAAGGGCAATGGAAATTTCCTCACCATCCGGGGCGCGGCGGAGAATAACCTGCGGAACGTGGACGTGTCCATCCCCCTGGGCACCTTCACCTGTGTCACCGGCGTGTCCGGCTCCGGCAAATCCTCCCTGGTCAACGAGATCCTCTTCAAGCGGCTGGCCGCCGACCTGAACCGGGCCAAGACCCGGCC
>NZ_JAHZDL010000146.1:0-3012 GCF_019422385.1 Flavonifractor sp. | reverse complement strand
AGATGATGGCGTTGGCCTCGGCGTGGACCGAGCGGCACAGCTCGTACCGCTCCCCGGAGGGGATGTTCAGGGCCTCCCGGGTGCAGTAGTTCAGATCCACGCAGTTGCGCCGCCCCCGGGGGGCGCCATTGTAGCCGGTGGAGATGATCTCGTCGCTCTTCACCAGGATGGCGCCGTAGCACCGGCGCAGGCAGGTGGAGCGGCCGGCCACCGTCTCGGCGATGTTCAGATAGTAATTCTCCTTGTCAATGCGTCCCATAGACGGCCCTCCCGTGCTTTTTGGATCAGTATACCGGCTTTTTGCCCCGGCGGCAAGCCCAAAACTGCCCGCCGGTCACGGACAATTCACATATTGTTTACGATTGCTTCCTTGACGAAAAATCCCGCAGGCGCTATGATAGGTTCAGAAAAAATTAAGGTTTACCTGCAAAGGAGACGACCGTATTTCATGGTAATGAACTTCCTACGAAAACTGATGTACGGCCGGTATGGCAGCGACCAGCTCTCCCTCTTCCTGCTGGTGGTCTATGTCCTGCTCATCCTTCTGTCCGGTCTGCCCCACATGGGGTGGCTCTCCTGGCTGGCCCTGGTGGTGCTGGTGTGGGATCTGTTCCGCATGTTTTCCCGCCGCATCGACCGCCGCCGGGCGGAGAACGCCCGGTTCCTGGCCCTGGCCGGCCCGGTAGTCCGCTGGCTCCGCCTGCGGCACAACATCCACCGGGACAAGGAGCACCGCTATTTCAAGTGCCCCAACTGCGGGCAGTACCTGCGGGTGCCCCGGGGGAAGGGAAAGATCACCGTCACCTGCCGCAACTGCGGCGCCAGCTTTGAGGAGCGGAGCTGAACATCAGGATCCACAGGCCGGCGCACCCCGCCGGCCTGTTTTGCGCCCTTTACAGGGGGCGGAAAAGCTGATATGCTAGGGACAAATCAGGAAAGAGGGTGAGAGCCATGCGGCAGTGCATGGACGCGGACAACCTCCACCGGAGGCTGAGGAAGATTATCGGGCAGGTGCAGGCCATCGACCGCATGGTGGACGAGGACGTGCCCTGCGAGGATGTGCTGGCCCAGATCAACGCGGCCAAGTCCGCCCTCCACGGGTGCGGCAAGGTGGTGCTGGAGGGACACATCAGGCATTGTGTCCGGGACGGCATCGAGCACGGCGACGCCGACCAGACCATTGAGAGCTTCACCAAGGCGGTGGAGCGGTTTGCCAACATGAGCTAAACCCCTTCCAAACGCGGCGCAGCCGCGTTTGGAAGGGAGATGCAGCAGCCTGTCGAAAAGACTTTTTCGACAGGCTGACTCTGCGAGGCTTTTTGCGGCCCCATATGGCCGCATTTTTTCTTGACAAATGATACCCGGTGGGGTATAAATATACCCATAGGGGGTATGGGTATATGAAGCGTGACATTGCATTTCTCGTTCTGGGCGGCGTCTCTCTGCTGTTCAGCTTTTTCGGGACTTTCCCCGTGGATCCGGCCTGGCTCGCCATCCTGCTGTGCGGCATCCCCATATTGAAGGAGGCCGCCGTGGGCCTGGTGACCCGGTTTGACATCAAGGCCGACGTGCTGGTGTCCCTGGCGCTCATCGCCTCGGTGGCCATCGGGGAGATCTTCGCCGCCGGCGAGATCGCCTTCATCATGCAGCTGGGCTCCCTGCTGGAGGAGCTGACGGTGTCCAAGGCCCGGGCGGGCATCGAGAAGCTGGTCCACCTGACGCCCCGGACGGCCCGGCGGCTCACGCCGGATGGGGAGGAGACCGTCCCCGCCGAGGCCGTGGCGGTGGGGGATGTGCTGCGGGTGCTGCCCGGGGAGACCATTCCGGTGGACGGGGTGGTGCGCTCCGGTCAGACCGCCGTCAACCAGGCCGTCATGACCGGCGAGTCCCTGCCGGTGGACAAGGGCCCGGGGGACGAGGTGTTCAGCGGCACGGTGAACCAGTTCGGCGCCTTTGAGATGGAGGCCGCAAAGGTGGGGGAGGACAGCTCCATCCAGCGGATGATCCGCCTGGTCCAGTCCGCCGACGCGGGCAAGGCCAAAATCGTGGGCCTGGCCGACCGCTGGGCCACCTGGATCGTGGTCATCGCCCTCACCGCCGCCGCCCTGACCTGGCTGATCACGGGGCAGGTGATCCGGGCGGTCACCATCCTGGTGGTGTTCTGCCCCTGCGCCCTGGTGCTGGCCACCCCCACCGCCATCATGGCGGCCATCGGCAACGCCACCCGCCACAGCTTCCTGGTGCGGGAGGGGGACGCCCTGGAGCGGCTGGCCCAGGTGGGCAAGGTGGCCTTCGACAAGACGGGCACCCTGACCTACGGCGTGCCGGAGGTGGCGGCGGTGCGCGCCCTGTCCCCCGAGGTGGACGAGGCTCAGGTGTACGCCTGGCTGGCCCGGGCGGAGCGGTCCTCCGAGCACCCTCTGGGTAAGGCGGTGGTGCGGGGCTGGCGGGAAAAGACGGGGGAGGAGCCCGCCCCGGCGGACTCCTTCCAGGCCCTGCCCGGCCGGGGGCTGAAGGCGGAGCTGGACGGCAGGACCATCCTGGCGGGTAATCGGAAGCTGCTGGAAGAGGCGGGGGCGGCAATCCCCCCCGAAGCGGAGACCCGGGCCGGCGAGTTTCTCAGCCAGGGCTGCACCCTGATCTGGCTGGCGGCGGACGGGGTGCCGGTGGGCTTTGCCGCCCTGTCGGACACGGTGCGGGAAGAGGCCGGGGACACGATCGCCGGCCTCCGGGCCGCCGGGGTGGAGCCGGTGCTCCTCACCGGCGACAACGAGCGGGCCGCCGCCCACATCGCCGGGGAGCTGTCCATCGGGGAGTACCGCTCCGGCTGCCTGCCCGAGGACAAGCTGAACTGGATCGACCAGGCCCAGAGGGCGGGCACCCAGGTGTGCATGGTGGGCGACGGCATCAACGACGCCCCCGCCCTGAAAAAGGCCTTCGTGGGCATCGCCATGGGGGGCGTGGGCAGCGACATCGCCGTGGACGCCGCCGACATCGCCCTGGTCAACGACG
>NZ_JAHZDL010000145.1:0-3019 GCF_019422385.1 Flavonifractor sp. | reverse complement strand
CAGGGGGACAAGTGGTGCATCTACCCCATGTACGACTTCGCCCACCCCCTGGAGGATGCCATCGAGGGCATCACTCACTCTCTGTGCTCCCTGGAGTTTGAGGATCACCGGCCCCTGTACGACTGGGTGATCGCCAACTGCTCCGTCCCCGCCAAGCCCCGGCAGATCGAGTTTGCCCGTCTGGGCATCAACTACACCGTCATGAGCAAGCGCAAGCTGCGCCAGCTGGTGGAGGAGAACCGGGTGTCCGGCTGGGACGATCCCCGCATGCCCACCCTGTGCGGCCTGCGCCGCCGGGGCTACACCCCCCGCTCCATCCGCAATTTCTCCGAGCGCAACGGCGTGAGCAAGGCCGCCTCCACCGTGGAGTACGCCTTCCTGGAGCACTGCCTGCGGGAGGATCTGAACGAGACCGCCCAGCGTCGCATGGCGGTGCTCCGCCCGGTCAAGCTGACCCTCACCAACTACCCCGAGGGACAGAGCGAGACCTTTACCGTGGAGAACAACCCCAACCGGCCCCAGGACGGCAGCCGGGAGGTGTCCTTCTCCCGCACCCTGTACGTGGAGGCGGAGGATTTCCTGGAGACCCCGGTGCCCAAGTATAAGCGCCTCTACCCCGACGGCCCCGAGTGCCGCCTGAAGGGCGCCTATGTGATCCAGTGCACCGGCTGCGTCAAAGACGCCGACGGCAATGTGGTGGAGATCCTGGCCACCTACGACCCGGACAGCCGGGGCGGCGACCCCGCCGACGGCCGCAAGGTGAAGGGCGCCACCATCCACTGGGTGGACGCCGCCACCGCCGTGGACGCCGAGGTGCGGCTGTACGACAACCTGTTCACCGATCCCGACCCCGACGGCGGGGACAAGAGCTTCCTGGACTGCCTCAACCCCAACTCCCTTGAGGTGCTCCTCCACGCCAAGGTGGAGGCCGGTCTGGCCGGGGCACAGGCCCCCGCCTCCTTCCAGTTCCTCCGCCAGGGCTACTTCTGCGTGGACAACAGGGACTCCTCCCCGGAGCATTTGGTGTTCAACCGTTCGGTGAGCCTGAAGGACTCCTTTAAATTCTAATCTCGTTCAGACGGCGGGCGACCGCAGGTCGCCCCCACTCCCTGCGGCATGGGGCGCCCGCGGACGTCCGTCTTTTTTCACTATCATCAACACGGAGGCATGCAGCAATGAAAAAGTATCTGTTTCGCAACGACTATTCCTTCGGCGCCCACCCCAAGGTCCTGGAGGCCGTGTGCGCGGTGAACCTGGAGGGCAACCGGGGCTATGGCGACGACGGTCATACCGCCCGGGCCAAAGACAGGATCCGGGAGGTGTGCGGCTGCCCCGATGCCATGGTGGAATTCCTGACGGGCGGCACCCAGACCAACGTGGTGGCCTGCTCCTTTCTGCTCAAGCCATGGGAGGCCGCCATCTGCGCCGACTCCGGCCACCTGAACGGCCACGAGGTGGGCGCATTTGAGGCCACCGGCCACAAGATCCTCCCCGTGGCCGTGGGGGGCGACGGCAAGATCACCCCGGACATGCTGAACCCCGTGGTGGAGCAGCACCGGGATCCCCACCTGACCAAGCCCGGCCTGGTGTATATCTCAAATGCCACCGAGAACGGCACGGTGTACACCAAGGCGGAGCTCACCGCCCTGTACCAGCGCTGCCAGGAGCTGGGCCTGCTCCTCTTCGTGGACGGCGCCCGGCTGGGGGCCGCCCTCACCTCCGACGCAAACGACCTGACCCTGCCGGAGTTCGCCCACCTGTGCGATGCCTTCTACATCGGCGGTACCAAGAACGGCACCATGTTCGGCGAGGCCCTGGTGATCAACCGGCCGGAGCTCACCGACGGCTTCTTCCGCATGAAGAAGCGCATGGGTGCGGTGATGGAGAAGGGCTGGATCCAGGGCGTCATGTTCCAGGCCCTGTTCACCGACGATCTCTACTTCCAGATGGCCCGCCACGCCAACGAGATGGCCGCCCGCCTCCAGGACGGCCTGAAGGCCAAGGGCTGGACGCTGTGGGTGGAGTCCCCCACCAATCAGGTCTTTGCCACCGTCCCCAACGCCGTCAAGCCCCAGATCGACGCGGTGTGTGACTACGAGGACTGGTGCCCCTACGACGAGAGCCACACGGTCATCCGCTTCGTCACCTGCTTCCAGACCTCCCAGGAGGACGTGGACGGCCTGCTGGCCGCCCTGCCCGACCTGCACTGAGCTTCTTCGATTCCCCGAGGCATCCGCCTCGGGGAATTTTTTTGCCCGATTTCGTAACCAAACCGTCTCCGCTTCGTATATACTGATAGAACCGGTTCTTGGAGAGGAGGGGGACAAGCTGGACGAGGTTACACTGGCGAAAAAGCTCCGGCAGGGCAGCCGCCTGGCGCTGGAGCGGGCCATCGACCGCTTCACCCCCTATGGGAGCGCCGTGGTGGTGCGGGTGATCGCCGGGCGGGGCACCCGGGAGGACGTGGAGGAGCTGACCGCCGACGTGTTTCTGGCCCTGTGGGCCCACGCCGGGGAGCTCGACCCGGAGCAGGGCCTGCGGCCCTGGCTGGGGGCGGTGGCACGGAACAAATCCACGGACTGGCTGCGCACCCACAGGGAGGCCGTCCCCCTGCCGGAGAACGCCGCCGCCCCCGGCGGCGTCGTGGACCCCCAGGACGAGGCAGAGCGGCGGGAGTGGGCCGCCCGGCTGTGGGACGCGGTGGAGGGGCTGGACGAGCCCGACCGCACCCTGTTCCTGCGCTATTACCACTACGGAGACAAACTCAAGGACATCGCCCGGGCCTTGGGCCTGACCCAGGCCGCCGCCAAGCAGCGGCTGTTCCGGGGGCGGAAGGTGCTGCGGGATATCCTGACGAAAGGAGGGGTGGAGGCGTGAGAGACCGGATGCAGGCGCTGTGGGACGACGTGGTTCCCCTGGGCGGGGCCTGCCCCCAGGCCGACCCGGCGGCAGTCAAACGGCGGGTCAACGCCGCGCTGAACGCCGTCCCCTCGGAAAGGAGAACCTATATGAGACAGAA
>NZ_JAHZDL010000144.1:0-3071 GCF_019422385.1 Flavonifractor sp. | reverse complement strand
ACACGGTGTAGCCCCGGGCGGTGTCGATGTAGTTGATGCCGTACTCCTCCAGCTTGTCCACCACGGCCTTCGTGTTGGCCGCGTCGGCCCGCTGGATGGGGATGCCGCCGAAGGAGACGATGGAGGCCTTCAGGCCGGTTTTGCCAAGAGTGACGTACTTCATTGTAAAAAACCTCACTTTTTTAGTTGGATTGAAGGAAAACGGCTCAGTGAAAAAAGAGGGAGAGCCCCGCCAGATACGTGATGAGGGCGATCAGGAGAAGGCAGAGAGGTGCCAGCACCCGCCAGGCCAGCTCCCAGTCGGAGGGCTCCGCCCGCTCCGGATCGCGGATATGGAAAGACAGCCTGTGGCGGAACAGCTGGTCGGCAAAGAGAATCTCTGCCAGGGCCACCACAGCGGCGAAGGTGCCCAGGAGCCAGAACAGGGGATTGCCCCGGCGGATCAGCTCCGGCGTGCCCTGGGAGAGGGAGAGCAGCGCCTCCAGCGGAGGGGCGTGGGGATCGTCCTCCCCGTCCTCCGGGACGGCGCTGTCCCATACAGGGGTGCCGTCCTCGGCCAGAAGCAGGAAGGTGTCCCCCGCCTCCAGCCAGCCGCCCCGGAAGAGCACCTGATCTCCCCGACGCAGCTCCACGCCGGTGAGGAAGTCGGCCATATCGCCGTCCGGCACCGCCGTGGGATCTGTCCGGACGGTATAGGGACCGTATTCCGTCTCGCCCCACTGGTAGGTGATGGCGCCGTCCTCGCCTACCGTCAGGACCGCCCACGCCCCATCCACCCGCCCGGTGTAGACCGCCCCCTCCCCGCCGGTATCCGCGGGATAGAGCATCTCATCCCCAAATTCCAGGCCGGGCCGGAGCTGGGCCAGCAGGTAGAGCAGGGAAAAGAGCAGGATCAGGCCGACAGCGGCCACGGCAAGCCACCGGCGGAGCGGCGCCAGAGCGGTATTTTTCTCTTTCATGGCAGGTCCTCCAGCTCCTTCTGGACATATTTGGGCAGTTTTTCCACCACCAGCCGGTGGGAGAGCGCGCACAAGTCCCGCAGCACCTGGTCGGGCAGTTCCCCGTCCAGCAGCACCGCGATCCAGGTGCGCTTGTCGCAGTAAAAGCCGGGGAGGATCTCGGGGTACTGCTCCCGCAGGCCCTCCGCCAGCCGGGGATCGCATTTCAGGTTCACCAGGGGATGGCCGCCGTAGACCTTGTATTTCGAGTCTGGCGTGCACAGGGCGGCGAAGTGCCTGCCGCGCACGGTGTAGCGGTGCCAGTTCCACTCCTCCTTGTAGCCGTGCTCCGCCCCGGGCAGGGCCCGCAGCCAGCCGTCCAGCCAGTCATACATAGTAGCAGTCCTCCCGCCATTTCAGCGGATTGGTGTCGATGTAATCCCATACGCGCAGATAATCCGCCTCATTGCGGATTACATGGTCGTGAAAGGATTTTTGCCAGAGGGGAAAGCCGACCATCTTGGATGTATACCGCTTCATAGACCCGACGATTGTGGACAACGACTTTGTAGGGGCGGATATCATCCGCCCGACGCTCTGATCAATTGCCAGGATCAGGTGAATGTGGTTGGGCATGACTACATATTTGTCCAGCCTGACATTGGAGTAATGGGCGGGAATTTCGCGGATTGCCTGTTCAACCATGGAGCCTATTTCTGATAGGGAAGGTGCCTGGATCGGGCGGATGATATCCGCCCCTACATCCCCTGTTTGCAGAGTTGACCCATAGATCGCAGGTGCCCAGAGTACGGGGCGCTTATCCTTAGTGCAGACTGTGATGAAATAATACCCCGCCCGGCTGTAATCATATTCCGGCAGCCGGTTGGGCTTCCGCCTGGGCAGCTCCATGGCCCCTCACCCCTGCCCCCGCAGCTCGATGATGCGGTCGCGGAGGACGGCGGCGTACTCGAACTCCAGCCGCTTGGAGGCTTCTCTCATCTCCTTCTCCAGATTGGCGATGGCGTCCTCCCGCTCCTTCTTGGAGAGTGCCTTCTTGGAGTGGGGCAGCTCGCCCTTCTCGTCGGACAGGTCGATCACATCCCGCACCGACTTGATGACGGTCTTGGGCACGATGCCGTGCTCCTGGTTGAAGGCGTCCTGCTTGGCGCGCCTGCGCTCGGTCTCGTCGATGGCCCGGCGCATGGAGGGGGTGATGGCGTCGGCGTACATGACCACCATGCCGTCGGCGTTTCGCGCGGCCCGGCCGATGGTCTGGATGAGGGAGGTCTCGGAGCGGAGGAAGCCCTCCTTGTCCGCGTCCAGGATGGCCACCAGGGACACCTCGGGCAGATCCAGGCCCTCCCGGAGCAGGTTGATGCCCACCAGCACGTCGAAGGTGCCCAGGCGGAGATCCCGGATGATCTCCATGCGCTCGATGGTGTCGATGTCGTGGTGCATATAGCGGACCTTGATGCCCGCGTTGGTCAGGTAGGCGGTGAGATCCTCCGCCATCTTCTTGGTGAGGGTGGTGACCAGCACCCGCTCCCCACGCTGGGTGCGGGTGTTGATCTCCCCGATGAGATCGTCGATCTGCCCCTCCACCGGCCGCACCTCGATTTTGGGATCCAGCAGGCCGGTGGG
This sequence comes from Flavonifractor sp., assembly GCF_019422385.1. Lineage (NCBI taxonomy): Bacteria > Bacillati > Bacillota > Clostridia > Eubacteriales > Oscillospiraceae > Flavonifractor > Flavonifractor sp. Next base: position 492 of record NZ_JAHZDL010000144.1, on the reverse strand, counting down.
GCGGATCACCTGCTCCACGATCTGGCCCGACCGCTCCCGCTCATAGTCGCCGGGGGTGGCGGAGACGTAGATCACCTGGTTGAGCCGCTTCTGGAACTCCTCAAATTTCAGCGGCCGGTTATCAAAGGCGCAGGGCAGGCGGAAGCCGTAGTCCACCAGGGTGGTCTTGCGGGCCCTGTCGCCGTTGTACATGGCCCGCACCTGGGGGAGGGTGACGTGGCTCTCGTCGATGAACAGCAGGAAGTCCTTGGGGAAGAAGTCCAGCAGGGTGTGGGGGGGCGAGCCGGCGGGCCGGCCCTCGATCACCCGGGAGTAGTTCTCAATGCCGGAGCAGTAGCCCAGCTCCTGCATCATCTCCACGTCGTACATGGTGCGCTGCTTGAGGCGCTGGGCCTCCACCAGCATGTTGTTTGCCTGGAAGTAGGCCACCCGCTCCTCCAGCTCCCTGTAGATCTCCTGGATGGCGGCGTCCATCTTCTCCTTGGGGGTGAC
>NZ_JAHZDL010000143.1:0-3129 GCF_019422385.1 Flavonifractor sp. | reverse complement strand
TGAAGTCGCCGCCGCAGATGCGGTACATGCTGCGGAGGTTGGCCCTGTCCATCCCAATGAGCAGGTCGTATTCCTCGTAGTCGTGGTTGCGGAGCTGCCGGGCGGCGTGGCTCTCGCAGGGGATGCCGTGCTCCGCCAGCTTCCGCCGGGCCGGAGGGTAGACCGGGTTGCCGATCTCCTCCCGGCTGGTGGCCGCCGAGGCGATCTGGAACTCCTCCTCCAGACCTGACTTTTTCACCAAGTCCTTCATCACATACTCGGCCATCGGACTCCGACAAATATTGCCGTGACACACAAAAAGGATCTTCTTCATGCTCCAGACACCCCGCTGATACTGTGCCACTCTCAGTATAGCAGGTATTGCCCAGCTCGTCGAGTCCTTCCTGCAGCCATGCCCCGGCCTGGATCTGCTCCATCAGCTCCGTCTTGGTCCAGTGGTGCTCCTGAGCGGCCCGGAGATACCAGGCGCGTTCCTGGCTGCCTTCACAGCCCTCCAGAATGGCCACGTTCTGCGTCCAGCCCAGCTTTAGGGCCAGTGCCTGCAGTTCCCGGCTATCTGCGTAGGCACGGTAGAACTCCCGCATCCGTCGCAGGTTTCGTGGGGAGAAGCCCTTGCTTTCAGGGCAGCTTGCCTGGAGATGCTCAGCGGCCATCACCGCCGCGCCCTTCTCCGGGCGGGTGCAGACAGCCCATCCAATCTCAAAGTACAATTCCACCTCCAGCAGTTCGGTTTTCATGAGAGTGTTCAAGGCTTCGTACATCGAGGTATAGTCAACCAGCTTTCGCTTGTTCATCTTCTTGTCCTTTCCGGCGGATTGCCTTATCTGGAAAGTCACAAAGGAAAAGGCGGCGGAACCGCCGCCCTTTCCCTCATGGCCTTCTGCTTATAGGATCTGCACGATTTGCTCCCACAGGAGGATGTGCTTGGTATCAATGACTTTGTTGTCATGGTAGTGCCCGAACAGCCAGTAGTGGTATTGTGTCCGGTCTTTGACCTCCTGGAGGAAGTCCGTCAGGTGATCCGCCACATTGTGTCGGGAAAACTGGAGGGCAATGCTGGTGGGGGCGCAGTGAGTGAGGATGTAGTCCACCGCCCAGCCGTGGGCGTCCAGGTTTCGTCTGGCCTCTGCATATTCCTCCTCCGAGGGTAACTCCTCCCTCCACTAGGACAGGTGATCGATGCGGAATCGGGCGTGCTCTTTCCGCTTCAATGTCAGGTATTTTCGCTCAAAGTTGGGATCTTCCAGGCTGAGGATGCCGTCCTCAATGTCGTGGGAGGCCGCCCCGCCCATGGTGAAGAAGGTGCGGCCGGCCAGCTCAAATACCTGCCCCCGCATCAGGTGGAGCACGTGGGGCCGGATGGGCTGCACCCTGCCGCCGTGCCAGTTCTCTATCGGGTATTTCACAAGGGCATCGTAGTTTTCATGGTTTCCCGAGACGAAGGCCAACGTGAAGGGCAGGCCTTCCAGCCAGTCCAGCGCCTCGTCATCCCGTTCATCTCCGAACCACACGCCGCCGAAGTCTCCCAGCTGGAGCACTACGTCCTCCTTGGTTAGTTCCCCGCCCTCTGGGAAGTATTCCGGGCGGAACCGCTCAAGATTCCCGTGGGTGTCGCCTGTAGCGAAGATCTTCATGCAAGCTTCCTCCTTTTGGGCTGCGCCACATACTGCTCGATCTCCCGGCCATCCCGGAAGGTCACCCGGATCTTTTCCCGGGAGAGCACCGTCACCTTCTCCAGCAGCTGGTGGATGACCTCCTCATCCCACTCCGTCAGCGCCGCCGACATGTGTTCCATGGCGGCCGACACCGTCCGCAGGCGCTGGTTCACCTTTTGGTTTTCCTGATAGACCCCCTCCAGCCTAGCCCTTTGCTCCCTGAGATGGGCGGTGGACTCGGACAGCTCCCGGAACCGCCCCGTATAGTCCTCTGCCGGGTTGGCTGACGCCTCGGCCAGCAGGCTGTTGAAACGGCCGCTCAGTTCCTCCAGGGCACGGTCGATGTCCGCCAGGCTCATGCGCTCCCCCAGAACCGGGGCCAGCTCCCACTCCATGGCGGCGGCGAGCTGCCGGGCCAGGGTGTCCCGGTCCAGCATGACGGCGTTGACAGCGGCCAGGATGGCCTGCTGGAGCGGTTCCTCGTCGAGGGTGGGAGACTGGGTGCAGAACTTCTTCCCATAGTCCAGGCGGCTGACACACCGCCACACGGGGCGCTTGATTCCGCGCTGGGTCCACACGCACCGCCGGTAGGCCGTCCCGCACTCCCCGCAGAACAGCAGGTTGCTGAGGACATGCTTACCGCTGTACTTCCCCCGGCCGGTGGGGGTGCTCTTTCGCGTGGCACCCGCCTTGGCGTTCCGCCGGGCCATCTCCAGCTGGACGGCGTCGAAGATCTCCCGGCTGACGATGCCCTCATGGTGGTTTTGAATCAGGTATTTGGGGAGCTGGCCGGTGTTTGGAATGACCTTCTTGCTGATGCAGTCCTGGATAAAGGTCTTCTGGAGCAGGACGTCCCCACAGTATTTCTCGTTGGCCAGGATGCTCCGAATATGGGATGCCATCCACTTTGTTTTTCCGGAGACCGTGGGGATTTCCCGGCCTTCCAGGGCCGCCTTGATCTCCCGGATGCTGTCCCCGGCCAGGTAGCGGTCGTAGATGAAGCGGACCACCTCCGCCTGCTCCGGAACAATCCTGGGCTTGCCGTCCGGGCCCTTCTCATAGCCCAGAAGCTGCTTGTACTGCATGGTGACATGGCCAGATTTCATGGCCTGGCGCTTGCCCCAGCGCACCCGGCTGCTGGTGCTCTCGCTCTCGGCCTGGGCGAAGGCCCCGTGCAGGGTGATCAGGAACTCGCTCTCCGGGTAGATGGAGTTGATGTTCTGTTCCTCGAAGATGACTGGGATGCCCAGGCCCCGCAGTTCCCGGGTGAAGTTGAGGGTGTCCACGGTGTTGCGGGCGAAGCGGGAGACAGATTTGGCCAGGATCATGTCAATCTTCCCCTGCCTGCACTGGCGAATCATCCGCAGGAACTCCTTCCGCTTGCAGGTGGAGGTGCCGGTGATACCCTCGTCTGCGAATACCCCGGCCATGGTCCAGCCCGGTTCCTTCATGATCTTCTCGGTGTAGTAGGCCA
>NZ_JAHZDL010000142.1:0-3420 GCF_019422385.1 Flavonifractor sp. | reverse complement strand
GCCAGGGCCTGCTGCCGGGCGGTCTGGCTCTTGTTGCCGTGGATGGCGGCGGCGGTGATGCCCGCCTTGGCCAGATCCCCGGCCACCTTGTTGGCCCCGTGCTTGGTGCGGGTGAACACCAGGGCGTTTTTCACGTCCAGTTCCCGGATCAGGTGGGCCAGCAACTTGGTCTTGTTGCCCCGATCCACGTAGTAGAGCTTCTGCTCGATGATCTCCACCGGGGAGGACACCGGGTTCACCGCCACCTTCACCGGGTTGACCAGCAGGCCGTCCACCAGGCCGCGCACCTCCGGGGGCATGGTGGCGGAGAAGAAGAGGGTCTGCTTCTGCCTGGGCAGCCAGCCCAGGATGCGGCGCACGTCGTGGATGAAGCCCATGTCCAGCATGCGGTCGGCCTCGTCCAGCACGAAGATCTCCAGCTTGGACAGGTCGATGAGCTTCTGGCCGTACAGATCCCCCAGCCGGCCGGGGGTGGCCACCAGGATGTCCACGCCCTTTTTCAGCTGCTCCACCTGGGGGGCCTGGCCCACCCCGCCGAAGATCACGGCGGAGCGCAGGGGCAGGTGGCGGCCGTAGGCGGCAAAGCTCTCCTGGATCTGGAGGGCCAGCTCCCGGGTGGGGGTGAGCACCAGGGCCCGGATGGGCCGGCCGGAGACCTTCTCCCCGTCCAGCCGCTGGAGAATGGGGGCGGCGAAGGCACAGGTCTTGCCCGTGCCCGTCTGGGCACAGCCCAGCACGTCCCGCCCGTCCAGGGCGGGGGGAATGGCCTTTTCCTGAATGGGGGACGGGCTCTCATAGCCCTCCTCCGCCAGCGCCTTCAGGATGGGCGGGCAGAGGCCGAGTTGTGCAAAGGTCATAGCATTCTTCCTTTTTTCAGTTTGACCCCTCCCGCGCCGGGGGGCCGTGGGTCATATACCTGCCGCGCGGAGGCAGGGAAGACACGGCAAAGCCCGCCGGACTGCCAGCGGGCGGACTGCACGTGGAATTCACTTTGTTAGAGTATACCACAAATAGGTGCAAAATACAAGTGGCCGTCCGCCTGTCCCCACAGCCGCCCGACTCCTTTCGGGGCGGAACGGGCCGCCGAGGGCGGCGGCCCCTACCTCCGGCTTCCCTGGCCGGCCCGCTGTCTGCGGGGGGTACCCCCGGCGTGAGAACGTGGAACCCCTCATCCGCCCCAGTGCGCGCACTGGGGCACCTTCCCCCCACAGGGGGGAAGGCTTCGGGCGGATGATATCCGCCCCTACAGGGCCTCCATGGCGCCGGCCAGGAGGAGGGCGTAATCGGCCAGCCCGGCCAGGGGTGCCCGCTCATCCACGGAGTGGGCGTCCAGGATGTCCGGCCCGGTGGAGGCCATGACCAGCCCCGGGGCCTTGGCCCGGAGCACCGACGGCTCCAGCCCCACGTGGACGGCGGTGAGCTCCAGGGTGCGGCCGGTCTGCTCCCGCCACACCCGCTCCAGCAGGGAGGCCAGGGGGTTGTCCCGGTCGGCGGGCCAGCCGGGGTAGCCGCTGATCCGGGCGGCGAAGCCGTGCTCCGCCCCCAGGGCGGCGTGGCGGGCGGCCAGCTCCTCCTCCAGCTCCCCCCGCCCGGCGCGGAGAAAGGTGCAGATCTCATAGCCGTCCCCCTCCGCCCCGGCCCTCCCCAGGTTGGCGGAGGCCCCCACCACCCCGGGGAAGGCGGGCTCCATGGCGTACACGCCGTGGTACAGCCCGTTGAGGAAGGCCAGGGTGTGGGCCTGGAAGGCGGGGCTCCACACAGCCTCCGGCCTCTCCGCCGGGGCGCAGGCCAGCCGCAGATTGGGGTCGGCGGCCCGGTAGTCCGCCAGGGCCTCCTCCAGGGGAGAGAGATCGGGTGTGTCCCTGCACAGCACCACCGCCTGGGCCCAGGCGGGGATGGCGTTGAAGGCGGCGCCCCCCTCCAGCGACGCCGTCCGCCCGCCGGGCAGGCCGGCCAGGAGGGCGGCCAGCAGCTTGATGGGGTTGGCCCGGCCCCTGTTGATGTCGTCCCCCGAGTGGCCCCCCAGGCCGCCGGACAGGGTGATGCGCCAGGCGGGCGCATCCGGGGCGGGGACGGTGTCCAGGGGGGCCCGCCAGCGCTCCCGCCGCCCGCCGGCGGAGCCCACAATGGCCAGGCCCAGGTGGAACCCGTCGGTGTTGAGCAGATAGCCGGCCCCGGCCAGCCAGGCGGGGGAGACCTGCTTGGCCCCCTCCAGGCCCACCTCCTCCGCCGTGGTGAAGAGCAGCCGCAGGGGCCCGTGGCGGAGCTTGCCGGAGGCCAGCAGCCACAGCACCGCCGCGTTGCCCAGGTTGTTGTCCGCCCCCAGGGAGGAGCGGCCGTCGGAGCGGAGAAAGCCGTCGGCCTCCACCACCGTCACCGGGTCGGTTTGGGGGTTCCAGCCGCTGCCGGGGGCGGCGGCGCACACCATGTCCAGGTGGCCCTGGAGCACCAGCTCCGGCGCGCCCTCCCGCCCGGGGGCGGCGGGGACGCGGCAGAGCAGGTTGCCCGCCCCGTCCCGCTCCGTCCCCAGGCCCAGGCCGGACAGCAGGGCGGCCACGGCGTCGGCCGCCGCCCCCTCCTGTCCCGAGGGGTGGGGCGGGCGGCTGATGGCGCGGAAGGTGTCCACAATGCCCCGGGTGACCGTCTCCCGGCCTCCCAGGCGCTCCAGCAGTGTCATGGCAATCCTCTCCTTTGGGATCAGGATACCACACCCGCCCCCGGCCCGCAAGGGTCACCGGCCCCAGGGCAGGAGGGGGGCGGCCTCCCACAGGCCCAGGAGGATCAGCAGCCCCCCGGTGAGGGGGAGGGCGTATTTTCCCAGCAGCCGCCCGGCCAGGCGGCTGCCCAGCATCCGGCCCAGGGGGAGGGCCCCCAGGGTGGCCAGCAGGTTGGCCGCCGCCGCCAGGCCGGGGGAGATGCCCGACACCCCGGCGGCCGCCCCGGCCCCGGCGTTGTTCACCGCCAGGGCGGCGGCCAGGGCCACGCACCCCCGCAGGCCGGCGGCTTCAGCCTCCTCCGCCTCCTCGGCCCCCTCCGGCGGCGGGCCGGGCCGGCGGAGCCAGTCCAGCAGGAACCAGGCCCCCATGCCCGCCAGCACCAGGCCGCCCAGCACCTGGGCGGTGCGCCCGCCCAGCAGGGCGGCGGCCCCGGCCCCCAGGGCCAGGGAGAGCCAGGTGATTAACGTGGTGAGGGCGGCGATCACCAGGCCGTACCCCCGTCTCAGAACCACCCCCCGGGCGGCAAAGCCGGCGGAGAGCAGCACAGTGTCCAGATTGCAGGCCGCGGCGAAGAGGGCCGCGGCGGTCAGCGAGGAAAGCCAGTTCATCCAATCCCTCCGGTTTCCGCCCATCCTATGCGGCGGAAAAAGAGGGCAAAAAGTCAAGAATAAATTACAATAAACTTGTAAAGTTGTATGAACGC
>NZ_JAHZDL010000141.1:0-3523 GCF_019422385.1 Flavonifractor sp. | reverse complement strand
AAGGCCATTCTGGACCGGGTGCAGCGCAGCGTCATCCGGGACAAGAACAACGCCGCGGTGGTCATCTGGTCCCTGGGCAACGAGAGCGGCTGGGGCGAGAACTTTGAGAACGCCGGCCGCTGGGTGAAGGGGTACGACCCCTCCCGCCTGCTGCACTATGAAGGCTTTTTGGCCTACCACAAGGACCGCACGCCGGATTTCTCCATGCTGGACCTGTACAGCCGGATGTACGCCTCCACCCAGGCCGTGGACAGCTACTTCAACGGCGGGGAGCTGGATGAGAACCTTCACGGCCGGCGGATGCCCTTCATCCAGTGCGAGTACATCCACGCCATGGGCAACGGCCCCGGGGACGCGGAGGACTACCAGCAGCGCATCATGCAGTACCCCGGCTTCTGCGGCGGCTTTGTGTGGGAGTGGTGCGACCACGCCGTCTACGGCGGAACCACCCCGGGCAACCGGCCCATCTACCGCTACGGCGGGGACTTTGGGGAGTTCCCCCACGACGGCAACTTCTGCATGGACGGCCTGGTCTACCCCGACCGCACCCCTCACACCGGCCTGCTGGAATACAAGAACGTCATCCGGCCCATCCGGGCCCAGCGGCTGGAGGGCAGCACCTTCCGCCTGCACAACTATCTGGACTTTACCAACGCCCAGGACTGCGTCGCCCTCTCCTACGAGGTGATGCAGGACGGGGAGGTGCTCTTCGGGGGCAACCTGGAGATGCCCTCCATCGCCCCCCATCAGGAGGCGGACATCACCCTGCCGGAACTGCCGGAGGGCGGCATTGCCACCGTGACCTTCTTCTACACCGCCAAAAAGGCCAGCCCCTTCTATCCCGCGGGCCACGCCCTGGGCTTTGACGAGCTCATCCTCTCCGAGGAACCCTTCTTCCTGGACGCCCCTGTGGAGGAAGGCGCCCTTCAGGTGGAGGCGGGCCCCCGGCAGGTGGTCTTTACCGGGGAGAACTTCCGCTATGTGTTCGACAACCAGACGGGCCTGTTCTCCCAGATGGTCTACAAGAACCGGGAGCTGCTTTCCCGGCCTATGGAGTGGAACACCTACCGGGCCCCCACAGACAACGACCGCTCTGTGGACTTTTCATGGAAGCAGGCGGGCTATCACCGGCCCACCGTGCGGGTCTATTCCGTGGAGCAGGAAGGCGGCGCCCTTACCTGCCATCTGGGGATCTCCGCCCTTTATATTGGCCGGTTCCTGGATGTGAAAGCCGTGTGGACGGTTTCCCCCGACGGCCGGGTGGACGTGTCCCTCCACGGGGAGCGGGACACCCGCTTCCCCTGGATGCCCCGGTTTGGCGTGCGCCTGTTCCTGCCCCGGGAGTTCGGGGAGGCGGAATACTTCGCCTACGGCCCCTATGAGAGCTATGTGGACAAGCACCGGGCCTCCCGGCTGGGCGTCTACGCCCAAAGCGTGGAATCCATGCACGAGAATTACCTCAAGCCCCAGGAAAATTCCTCTCACTGCGGCTGCCGGTATGTGACCCTCTCCGACGGCGCCTTTGCCCTTTCCGCGGCGGCGGAACAGCCCTTCTCCTTCAATGTCTCTCCCTACACCCAGGAGGAGCTGGCCGGCAAGGCCCACAGCTATGAGCTGGAGCCCTGCGGCTGCACCGTGCTGTGCGTGGATTACAAAATGAGCGGCGTGGGCTCCAACTCCTGCGGGCCCTCCCTGCTGCCCCAGTACCGCCTGGAGGAAGGCCAGTTTGATTTTGCCTTCTCCCTGCTGATGGAATGAGGAGGCCCCTCCATGGACATATCCGTACAGGTGGTGTGGAGCTTTGCCCTGGCGCTGTTCCTCACGCTGGTGCTGCCCATCCTCCTGCTGCTGTTCCTGTGCCTGTTCAAAAAAATCTCCCCCTTGCCCATGGCCCTGGGGCTGCTCTCTTTCTTCATCTCCCAAATCCTTCTGCGCATCCCCCTGCTCCAATTCTGCGCAGGGCAGGGGTGGTATCAGGCGCTGGCCCAGTCCTCTCCCCTGGTGCTGGGCTTGGGGCTGGCCTTCACCGCCGGCCTGTTTGAGGAGTCTGCCCGGCTGGGAGGCGCAGCGCTGCTGGGGCCCCGTAAGCCGGCCTTTCCCGGCGGGCCGCCCCGCCCCGGCCACCGCACCTGGAAAGGCGCCCTCTCCTTCGGGCTGGGCCACGCCTTCTGCGAACTGATTTTGCTGGCGGGCATGACCCCTGTGAACAACCTGCTGTTCTGCGTCCTGCTGGGTATGGGTGAGGAGACCCTTTCCGGCCTGCTCCCAGCCGGCCAGCTGGACACCCTGACCGCCCAGTTCGCCGCAGTGACGCCCCTGGGGATCGCCGCCGGCCTGCTGGAACGGCTCTCCGCCGTTCTGTTCCACCTGTTCGCCACCTCCCTGGTGTTTCTGGCTGTGGCCAGGCGGAAATGGCTGCTGTTCCCAGCGGCTATCCTGTGCCACACCCTGTTTAACTGCGTTGCCCTGCTGGGCCTGGGCCTTTGGCCCACGGAGCTCCTCCTCTTCGCCCTGGCGCTGGTGTGCGCCGCGCTCTTCTGGCGGAGCAGGCGGTGGTTCCCCCAGAGCAGGGCCGCATAGACCCACAATAAAAATCCCCCGGCGAAGCCGGGGGTATTTCATAGACGGGCAAAGCCCTTTGTTACTAGCGGCACGCGCACAGCGCGTTGGTACGGTCTGCCAGCCGCGATCCTGTTACTTGCCGCCCGTAAACGGGCCTTCCTTGCTTAGATGTTTCCCATCGTCATCTGCTCCGCCATCTGGTCTTCATCCAGCTGGTGCTTGATGTACTCCGCGATCCGTTTCGTGTTCTTCCCTGCCGTGTCTACATAGTACCCTCGGCACCAAAACTCCCGGTTCCGGTATTTGTACTTCAGCTCCGGAAACCTTTCGTACAGCATTAGGCTGCTCTTCCCTTTCAGGAATCCCACGAAACTTGAAACGGAGTATTTCGGCGGTATCTCCAAGAGCATATGCACATGGTCCGGGCACACTTCTGCCTCTACTATTTTTATCTTTTTCCACTCGCACAGCTCTCTCAGGATCTTTCCCACTTCCCGTCGTTTCTCTTTGTAAAATACCTTTCTCCGGTATTTTGGCGCAAACACGATATGATATTTGCAATTCCATCTTGTATGCGATAAACTATTGATGTCATTCATCTCGAATGGCCTCCCTTTGCTTCTTTGTGCAGTTGCCAGACCGCACTCCTATTCTAGCAAAGGGAGTTTTTCTTTGTACATCCTTCGGCAGAAGCCTTTTCTGGAACCACTCGCCTAGCGAGTGGTTTTCTAAATACAAAAAGGCCCGCTGGGAAACCAGCAGGCCAAAAAAGCGCGTATGAAATCAGGCCGGATAGAACCACTGCCTCTGCCGGCCTACTTTTTTATGTACATTTTTGGGGGAAGGCATTGCGTTTCCGAAATGAACGTGTTAAAATAAGCTCAAATTTATATAGTTAGTTGTTCTTTTTTCTTCAACTACGAGACAATCTATTAAATTTATCTAATAGACTAAACTAAGC
>NZ_JAHZDL010000140.1:0-3590 GCF_019422385.1 Flavonifractor sp. | reverse complement strand
ATCACTGCGCGCCAATGGGTTGCGGGATTAAATTGGTAGACATCTGGTAGACATGGTTTCAAAACACAGTGCGGGTATAGAACCTGGGTAAACGGGGTATTTTGAAGGTTAGAAGGCGGCGGAAAAAAGAGAAAGAAATTTTCTTTGATTTTATCCGCAGATCTGCTATAATGTACTCGTATTGGAGCGCTCTGCCATGGAGCGTACCTGTTTTGAACATACAACGGGCCGGCGAACCTCCGGCTTTTGGGATGCTGCCGGGCCCGGAACGGGCTGCGGCGGAAGGAATAGAGGGTTGTAGCTTTGACAAAATATGTGATTCACGGCGGAAAGCCGCTTTTTGGAGAGATCGATATCAGCGGCGCAAAAAATGCCGCTGTTGCCATCATACCGGCCGCCCTTCTGGTGGACGGTGTTTGCCGCATTGAAAATATTCCCCAGATCAGCGATGTGACGCTGATCTTAAATATTCTTCAGGAGCTGGGGGCCGATGTCCGCACCGTCAACCGCACCACGGTGGACATTGACTGCTCCCATATCCGCAATTCCCGGGTGCCCGACGAGCTGGCGCGGAAAATCCGCGCCTCCTACTATCTCATCGGCGCTCTGCTGGGGCGGTTCGGCTCGGCGGAAGTGCCGCCGCCGGGCGGCTGCGACTTCGGCGGCCGCCCCATTGACCAGCACATCAAGGGCTTTGTGGCCATGGGGGCCGACGTGGACGTGCGGGGCGGCTTCATCCATGCCAAGGCCAAGTCCGGGCGGATGCTGGGCACCCAGATCTATCTGGATATTGTATCCGTGGGGGCCACCATGAACATCATGCTGGCCGCCGTGCTGGCCGATGGCATGACGGTCATTGAGAACGCCGCCAAGGAGCCCCATGTGGTGGATCTGGCCAACTTCCTCAACTCCATGGGCGCCGACATCATGGGCGCCGGCACCGATGTGATCAAAATCCGCGGGGTGGACCGCCTGAGCGGCGGCGTCTACTCCATCATTCCCGACCAGATCGAGGCGGGCACCTACATGGCGGCGGTGGCCGCCGCCGGCGGCGAGGTGCTGATTAAAAACGTGATCCCCAAGCACTTGGAGTGCATCACGGCCAAGCTGCTGGAGATGGGAGTGGACGTGGACGAGCGGGACGACGCGGTGCTGGTGCGCCGCACCGGCAGGCTCACCCGCACCAACGTGAAGACCCTGCCCTATCCCGGCTTCCCCACGGACATGCAGCCCCAGATCGCCGCGGTGCTCTGCCTGGCGGAGGGCACCAGCGTGCTCACCGAGGGCGTGTGGGACAACCGCTACCGCTATGTGGATGAGTTCCGTCGCATGGGCGCCCAGATCCAGGTGGACGGCAAGATCGCCGTCATTGAGGGGGTGGAGAGCCTCACCGGCGCCAAGATCCAGGCCTGCGACCTGCGGGCCGGGGCGGCCATGGTGATTGCCGGGCTGGCGGCCCAGGGCACTACGGAGATCAGCTGTATCCACCACATCGAGCGGGGTTATGAGGACATTGTGCGCAAGCTCTCCGGCGTGGGGGCGGACATCCGCGTGGTGGTCACCCCCGACGAGGGCAAGCAGATGCAGGTGGGATAACCCTTCAAAAAAGTTTCAAAAAGTTCAGCAGCCTGTCGAAAAGCCTTTTTGACAGGCTGGGGGGGCGCAGGCCCCCCTTTTTTATGCGATCATCTTACATAGCAAGGAGCGACTTCTGTGCTGGAACTTTGTACCCTGGCCAGCGGCTCCAGCGGCAACAGCCTGCTGGTGAGCGACGGCCGCACCCATATCCTGGTGGACGCGGGCATCTCCTGCCGCCGCATCACCAATAGTCTGAAGATGCTGGGGGTGGATCCCAAAGAGCTGGCGGGGGTGCTGATCACCCACGAGCACACCGACCACATGGCCGGACTGGCCACCCTGACCAAGCAGCTGCGGCTCCCTGTGTACGCCAGCCGGGGGACGGGGCGGCAGCTGTGCTACCGCATCGCCTTTCTGGAGGAGCTGTTCCACCCGGTGACCCCGGGGGAGGGCTTTTCTGTGGGCGGCATCGATGTGGAGAGCTTCCCCACCTCCCACGACGCGGCGGAGAGCACGGGCTACGCCCTGTCCGCCGGGGGGCGGAAGGCCGCCGTGGTCACCGACCTGGGCTACGTGACGCCGGAGGTGGAGCGGGGTATCCGGGGGGCGGATCTCCTGGTGTGCGAGGCCAACCACGACGTGGAGTGGCTCCAGGCCGGGCCATACCCCTACTATCTGAAGGCCCGGATTCTGGGCGACCGGGGCCACCTGTCCAACGAGGCGGGGGCCGAGCTGGCCTGGACGGCGGTGGCGGGGGGCGCCCGCACGGTGGTGCTGGCCCACCTGTCCCACGAGAACAACACCCCCGCCCGGGCCCATGAGGTGGTCCGCGGCCTGCTGGAGCGGCGGGGCGCGGCGGTGGGCCGGGACGTGGCCCTGGAGGTGGCCCCCCGCAACGAGGCAAGCCGGAGGTATCTGGTATGAAGGGCGTGCGCATCCAGCTCATCTGCGTGGGCAAGATGAAGGAGAAATTTTACATCGACGCGGCGGCGGAGTATGTCAAGCGCCTGTCCGCCTATTGCCGGCTCCAGGTGGTGGAGCTGCCCGAGGAGCGGCTGCCCGCCGACCCCTCCCGGGCCCAGATCGACGCCGCCCTGGAGAAGGAGGGGGCCGCCATCCGGGGCAAGCTGGCCCCCGGCGCGGCCCTAGTGGCCCTGTGTGTGGAGGGGGAGGAGAAGTCCAGCGAGACCCTGTCCAGGCTCCTGGCGGGCTGGAGCGCCGCGGGCACCGGCTCCCTGGCCTTTGTGATCGGCGGCTCCTACGGACTCCACCCCTCCCTGAAGGCGGAGGCCCGGCTGCGCCTGTCCATGTCCCCCATGACCTTCCCCCACCACCTGGCCCGGGTCATGCTGCTGGAGCAGCTCTACCGGTGCTTCAAGATCGACGAGGGCTCCAGCTATCACAAGTGAGACCCGGAATTTTCCATGATTCGTCAAAAGACGGGGTAGATATTGCTAGTTATTTGTGATATAATCACAACAGCTGGAAAGCGTTCACGCCCGAATTTTGACAGATTGGTATTGGAGGTAAGTCCCATGTCCTATCGTGATGTGTATGAGAAATGGCTCAGCAGCCCCGCCCTCAGCGAGGCGGAGAAGGAGGAGCTGCGGGGCATCGCCGGCGACGAGAAGGAGATCGAGAGCCGCTTTTTCGCCCCCCTGGAGTTCGGCACCGCCGGTCTGCGGGGCACCATGTGCGTCGGCCTGCACCAGATGAACGTCCACGTGATCCGCCACGCCACCCAGGCCTTTGCCGAAGTGATCCTGGCCGAGGGCGACGCGGCCGCCAAGCGCGGCGTGGCCGTGTGCTACGACTGCCGCAACCACTCCCAGGAGTTCGCCCGGGAGACCGCCTGCGTCATGGCGGGCAACGGCATTCCGGTGCGGATTTTTGAGTCCCTCCGCCCCACCCCGGAGCTGTCCTTCGCCGTGCGGGAGTACGGCTGCATCGCCGGCGTGAACGTCACCGCCAGCCACAACCCCAAGGAGTACAACGGCTACAAGGTCTACTGG
>NZ_JAHZDL010000014.1:0-38005 GCF_019422385.1 Flavonifractor sp. | reverse complement strand
GAACGTCACCGCCAGCCACAACCCCAAGGAGTACAACGGCTACAAGGTCTACTGGCAGGACGGGGCCCAGCTGCCCCCCCACCACGCCTCCGCCATCGCCCAGAAGATGGAGGAGCTGGATCTCTTCGACTCCATTAAGCGGATGGACTATGACGAGGCCGTCAAGGCGGGCCTGATCACCGTCATGGGCGAAGAGACCGACGAGAAGTTCCTCTCCAACGTCATGGGTCAGGTCAACGACAAGGCGGCGGTGGACAAGGTGGCCGACACCTTCAAGATGGTATACACCCCCTTCCACGGCACCGGCTACAAGCTGATTCCCGAGGCCCTCAAGCGCCTGGGCATGAAGCATGTCATCTGCGTGCCCGAGCAGATGGTCATCGACGGCAACTTCCCCACCGTGGTCTCCCCCAACCCGGAGAACCCGGAGGGCTTCTATCTGGCGGTGGACCTGGCCAAGAAGCAGGGCGCCGACTTCATCCTGGGCTCCGACCCCGACGCCGACCGGGTGGGCATCATGGTCAAGACCGGCGACGGGAAGTTCAAGGTGCTCACCGGCAACCAGACCGGCGTGCTGCTGCTGGACTACCTGATCGGCGCCAAGAAGCGCACCGGCAAGATGCCGGACAAGCCCGTGGCCCTGAAAACCATCGTCACCACCGAGATGGCCCGCAAGGTGGCCGAGGACAACGGCCTGGCCTGCTATGACACCTTCACCGGCTTCAAGTTCCTGGCCGAGAAGAAGGACAAGCTGGAGAACGCCGGCGAGGGCAAGGTGATCTTCGCCTACGAGGAGAGCTACGGTTACATGCTGGGCGACTACGTCCGGGACAAGGACGCGGTTACCGCCGCCCTGGCCCTCACCGAGATGGCCGCCTGGTACGCCGGGCAGGGCATGACCCTGTACGACGCCCTGCTGGCCTGCTATGAGAAGTACGGCTACTACGGGGAAAAGACCCTGAACCTGGTGATGCCCGGCCTGGACGGTCTGAAGAAGATGGCCCAGCTGATGGCCGATCTGCGGGCCAAGCCCCCGGTGGAGATCGCCGGCGTGGGCGTGCTCCAGCAGAAGGACTATCAGGACGGAAGCGTGGTCAACGTGGCTGACGGCGCGAAGAGCACCATGGAGCTGTCCGGCTCCAACGTGCTGCGCTATGAGATGGCCGACGGCACCAGCCTTATCGTCCGGCCCTCCGGCACCGAGCCCAAGGTCAAGGTCTACATCCTGGCCAACGACACCTCCAAGGAGGGGTGCGACGCCAAGGTCGCCAAGTATGCGGCCTGGGCCGAGACCCTGAAGGGCTGATGTCCGCCTCCGCGTTTTGACGTACCGCAAAATCCCTCCCGCTTTCACGAGCGGGAGGGATTTTTTATGGCAAATTATACGGAACATTATCAGCTCCACCAGTGGGAGCCCACGGATGATTTTCTCCGCACCGACTTCAACACCGATTTCGCCAAGATCGACGCGGCCATCAAGGGGGTAGAGACAGCGGCCAACACAGCGCTGGCGGGGAAGGCGGACGCGGGGGCAACCCAGGCGGCGCTGGAGACAAAGGCGGAGATTATCCATGGCAGCTATGTGGGCAACGGGGCGGAGGCACAGCAGATCCAGCTGGGCTTCAAGCCCAGACTGGTTTTGATCCCGGCGGATGAATGGTACAGCTTTGTGGCCATGGAGGGATTTTACAGCGCTCTGATGTCTGTCACAGAGACCGGATTTCAGGTCAAGTACATCAGCATCTACAACTTTACCCCCAACGCCAAAGGGGAGACCTACCAATATATAGCGCTGCGATGAAGAAAAGGGCGGGCCCCATGGGGCCCGCCCTTTTCGGCAGTTCAAAGCCGGTGAATTGTCCGCTTCTTACTTGGCATCGACAGCGAAAGTGATGTCGATGCCGTCCACAGTGAGCTCGACCTCGGTAGAGGCGCTCACAGTGCCGCCGACCTTGATTCCGATAGCTTTGACAAGAGTGTTGTCATTGGAATCGACCCAGTTGCTGCCCTTCAGACCATTGTCGGCATCCCAAGTATAGGTCTTGCCGTCAAAGACGATCTTCTTGGCATCGCCGGCGCGGTACAGAGCGCCGAGCAGGCGGGCCATGTCGTTCATGACATCCTCACCGGCGAAGATCTGAGCGGCAGTGTAGGTGCCGGTCACGGTAGTGCCGTTGACCTTAATGTCGCCCTTGTACTCGCGGCCATCGGGATACTCATAGGCAAGAGCATCCTCGAAGACCTCCTGCATGGTCACGTCCTCGTCGGAAGCAAACTTCACAACATTAACAGTGTAGGTAACCTTGCTGTTGTCGTTGAAGGTCACAGTAGCGCTACCGGAGCTACCGGAGGGATGGTACACGACCTCGTCGATGTCAGCGTCGTTCAGGAAGGTCTTCACCACGTTGGCGACCTGACGGGCGCTGAGGGTGCGGACGGTGTAGACGTTGATGGTGCCGGCGGGATCCTCGGTGACGTACAGATCCTTCATATCGAAGGAGTGATCCTCATCCTCTTCCTCGTCCTTATCCCAGATCCAGGCGGTCTGCAGGACCTTGTCATCGTTGGTGGTGATGACCACGGCGTTCTTCTCGTAGCCGACCACGAACTCGCCCTTGGCGGCGTCCTCGCCGGCGGAGGTCATGTCGGTCACATCCCAGATGTTGCTCTTGTCAACCACAGTGGGATACTTGACCATGCCGTCCACGTCCAGAGTGCCGTTCTTCAGCAGGACCACATCTGTGGCATCCTCGCGGCTCTTCAGTTCCAGCTCATAGGTGCCGTCGGAGTTCACGCTGTAGGTGTAGGCCACCATGTAGGCGTAGCCGTCAGCCTTGTCGAACTCGTCCTCGTAGTCCTCCTTGCTGACCTCGATGGCCTTGGTGGTGCCATCCTCGAAGACCACGTTCAGCTCCAGGGTCTTGGAGGTCAGAGCGTTGGCGGTCAGAACCAGCAGCCAATCCTGGGTGGTGGCGGTGGGGACAGAGTTAAAGAGCATGACCTCGGCCAGCTTGGTGGTCTCATAGGTCTTGCTGTCGGTCTTCTTCAGCACGGGATAGAACTGGGCCCGAGTGTCGGCCTCCACATCGCTCATCTTGTCCCAGCCGGTGGCTACGCCGTATTCCACATCCTTGCCGTCGCCCTCGGGGTCATAGTAGTAGAAAGCCACGGTGTTCTTGTCGATAGCGTAGGTCTTGTCCTTACCGGCCACGGTCAGATCAATGTAGCCGTCGCCGTTCTCGTACTTATTGTCAACCACATACTGCAGGTTGGGAGTGGACTTCTCGCCGCCAACAACTTTGTTAGCTTCGGCGGCAAGGTTCCGATCAATGTAGGCAATAGAATTGGTAGCCACGCTATCCTCTTCATCGCCGTCCTTGTCAGCAACAAACTCACCATCGCTATTCAAGTAGTTGCAACCCAGAACGCTGGTGATGGTCAGGATGTCGTCATCAGACAGGGTGTAGGTGATAACGGTGCCGGCGGCTGCGCCGGTCTTGAAGCCGCTGTGGATATCCACGTCGCGGGTGCCCAGGTACTCCTCCAAATCAGAATCGTTGCCCTCGCCGAAGGCCTTCTTGACGGAGTTCTTCCAGTTGATATAGTAGGTGCCCTCGGTGCCGTCGGTCATCAGGATTTCAACCTGGCCGCGGACCTCCAGGGCGTTCTGAGTCCAGGCGGAATCCAGAACCAGAGCGTAGTTGGTCACGGTCTCCTCGGCGGGACGGACAGCGACCACATAGCCGTTGGAGTCCAGGATGAAGTCATACTCGGTGTCGAAGCCGGGCAGGGTCTTGGCAGCGTTGATGTCGAAGTGCTCCACATCCACGTCCACCAGGGAGGCGGCGTCCAGAATGTAGGACTGATAGTAGGTCTCCCCGCCGACGGTGATGTACAGCTCGTCGTTCTTGTCGCGGTCCACGCGGGTCATGGTGCCGGTGACGACCTCGGGCAGGGAGATGTAGGTGCGGCCGCCGTACTGGACGTACAGGATCAGATCGTCGGAGGTGACATCGTCGGCAAAGACCACGTCGGCAAAGTCCTCGGTGATGGTGTCGGTGCCGTTGGTCAGCTTGCCGCTCTTGTACTCGGGAGCGTAGAAAGAGATGGTCTCATTCTTCTCGCTGTAACGGTTGACCTTGCCCAGGGTCTCCTGGAGGTACAGGACGTAGTCCACATCGCCGTCGTTGTTGTTGTCGATGACCTCGACCTCAACGCCGTTCAGATTGAACTTCTCGCCGGTCTTGCCGTTCAGGTAGTTGTTGATGATATCGGTGGCGTCCGCCTGCTTCTCGCAGTAGCCGTAGTTCACATAGAACTCGGTATCATCGGTGATGGACAGGCCGGTGCCCTTCAGGTAGTCCTTCACGGTGTCCTCGGTGCCGGTGGTGGCCTGGATGATGTTCTGATCATCCTTGGTGGCGACGCCCAGGACCTTGGAGTCGGACAGGATGGTGGTCTTCTCGATGTACAGGGTCACGGTCTTGCCCAGGTACTCCACGGGGGTGTCCACGTTGAACTGGATCTTACCGGACTGCGCCACACCCTCGTTCTTGGTGGTGTTGGAAGTGGTGGAGGAGTACAGGACCACGTTGTCCAGCATGGTCTTGCCGTCCTTCATCGCCTCGTCGGAGTCGGTCTTGTCCAGCTCGGCCCACTTGTTGCCGACCACAACACCCTCCACCTTATACACGCCGTACATGGCGGACAGGATGGTGCGGGCATCGGAGAAGGCGATGGCGTAGCCGCTCTCGTACTTCTGGATCATTTCCACATCCAGGGCGTTGTAGATCAGCAGAGCCGCGTCGTCACGGTTCAGGGGGGCGGTCACGTCCTTGGTGAAGTTGCGGAAGATGCCCAGAGCGGAGGCCTTGGCGTTGACGTTGATGGCCCAGTCGGAGCCCTCGAAGCCCTCGATCTTGGGATCGTAGCCGGCGGCCACCAGCAGCATCTTGGCGGCCTCAACGCCGGTCACGCCGGCGCTGGGATCGAAGGTGCCGTTGCCACGGCCGGCGATGATGCCAAGGGTGTAGCAGTAGTTGATGTGGCCCTTGGCCCAGTTGGTGGCGATGTCAGTCAGGCCCGTGGGGCTGTTGACATACAGAGCGCTGTTGTCGGCGCCCTGGTTCATGATGACGGAGATCATCTTCGCCATCTGGGCACGGTCCACGCCCTCGGTAGGCGCATAGGAACCATCGGGCTTGCCCTCGATGATACCCAGCGTCGTGAGCATGGAAATCGCATCCTTGTTCACAATCTCTCCACGGTCGGAGAAATCGTTGTAGCTCACAGCGGAAGCGCCGACGACCATCAGGCCAATGACCATAACGACGGCCAGCACCAGGCTGAGAGCCCGTTTGAGGTTTCTCATCTTGGATTTTCCTCCTTCTAAAATTTGAAGCTCGGATTGCCATATTCCACCAATATCCGGTAAAATAGGGAAATCAGAGGCTTATGACGACCCTTGCAATGGCTCAGAAGTAAGGAAAACGTATAGTATATGGCTGTTTTGAGGGTGCTTGTCAGCCAAAAAGTGCCCGTGGTAGACATTTGGTAGACACGAAAGGGCCGGAGAAAAGGCGTGCAGCGGGAAATCACTGCGCGCCAATGGGTTGCGGGATTAAATTGGTAGACATCTGGTAGACATGAAAATAAATTTTGGAAAACCAGTGCTTAAGTGTACGCAGATGGTTCACTTTCTGCTTTTGGGAGGCAGGGGTGAGGAGGGAAGCGCGTGAGAAACGAGCGGACACGGCTGCTTCATCGGATGGAGCGGCTGGCACAGTGCAGGGTCAACGACGCGGTGAAGCTGGCCTTCCTGGATGAGGGACAGCTGGAGAAGATTGACGGGCTGGAGCTGGGAGCACTGAAGGAGTTCAAACGCAGCGGGAACGGCGCGGTGGAGCTCAAGCTGGTGGACCGGGTGGCGGTGCTGGAAAAGCTGGTGGAACTCTCCGGAGGACAGGAGAACAAGGCGGAGGAGTTTTTCCGGGCGCTGAAAGAAAATGCCGATGCGGTTTAAAAGCTTCTCTCAAAAGCAGAGACAGGTGCTGACCTGGTGGATAACGCCGGAGACAAGGGAGCTGGAGGCCGTGATCTGCGACGGTGCGGTGCGCAGCGGGAAAACACTCTGCATGGGGCTATCCTTCTTCCTCTGGACCATGGGGTGCTTTGACGGGGCTGTCTTTGGCCTGTGCGGCAAGACAGCTTCCGCCCTGCGGCGGAATCTGCTGGACGAGGTGCTGCCCGCCCTGGGGGAGCTGGGGTTTCAGTGGGAGGAACGGGTGTCCCGGGGCCGGCTGCGGGTGCGGTTCGGCGGGCGGGAGAACACGTTTTATATTTTTGGCGGCAAGGACGAGGGCAGCGCCGCCCTGATCCAGGGGGTGACCCTGGCCGGAGTGCTGCTGGATGAGGCGGCCCTCATGCCCCGCTCCTTCGTGGAACAGGCCTGCGCCCGGTGCTCGGTGCAGGGGAGCCGGTTGTGGTTCTCCTGCAACCCGGAGAGCCCGGAGCACTGGTTTTATAGGGAGTGGATCCAGAAGGCGGAGGAGCGGCGGGCCCTCTATCTCCACTTCACCATGGCGGACAACCCCGTCCTCACCCCCCAGGTGCGGGAGCGGTACGCCCGCAGCTTCAGCGGTACCTTCTACCGGCGGTTCGTGCTGGGGGAGTGGGTGGCCGCCGAGGGGCGGGTGTACGACTTCTTCGACGAGTCCATGGTGCGGCCTGTCCCACAGGGGGAGATGGAGCGGTGGTGCATCTCCTGCGACTACGGCACCGTCAACCCCACGTCCCTGGGGCTGTGGGGCCTGCAAAACGGGGTGTGGTACCGGGTGAAGGAGTACTACTACGACTCCAGGGCGGAACGGGCCCAGAAGACCGACGGGGAGTACGCCGACGCCCTGGAACAGCTGGCTGGGGGGCGGCCCATCTGGAAGATCGTGGCCGACCCGTCGGCGGCCAGCTTCATCGAGGTGCTCCGCCGCCGGGGCTGGCGGGTGGAAAAGGCCGACAACGATGTGCTGGCCGGCATCCGCACCACCGCCGAGCTGCTCAAGGCGGGGAAGCTGGTCATCTGCGAGGAATGCAGGGACGCCATCCGGGAGTTCTCCCTCTACTGCTGGGACGAAAAGGCCGTGGGCGACCGGGTGAAAAAAGTCCACGACCATGCCATGGATGACATCCGCTACTTCGCCGCCACCGTGGCGGCGGGCGAGCGGGGATACTTCGGCGGCCTGTGCGTGGAGCGGGGACGGTTTTAGACAAGCGAGACGGGAGGAAGGGCATGGGTGTGTTAGGAAAGAAAAAGGACGTGGGGGCCGGGACGGCGGTGCAGCTCCGGGAGGGGGGACGGCACCCCTTCGGCGTGCTGGACGGTTACGTCCCCCTGAGAAACGGGGAGATCGCCCTCTACCGGAGCATCCGGGAGGCGGTGCCCATCGTGGACGCTGCCCTGCGCAAGCTGGTGCGGCTGGCCGGCGGCGTACAGGTGCTCTGCCGGGACAGGGACGCCCAGGAGGGGCTGGACTGGTTCCTCCAGCACGTGAACACCGGAAGGGGACAGCGGGGGATCCAGTCCTTCCTGGACTGCTACCTGGACTCCATGCTCACCTGCGGCCGAGCCGTGGGGGAGATCGTCCCCGACCGGCGGGGGCGGGATATCGCCGCCCTGCTGTGCGGCAACCCGGCGGACATTGAGATCCGGGAGGGGGACTCCCCCCTGGAGTTTGCCATCTGGGGGCGGGACGCCGCCGGCGGCCTGCGGGAGCTGCCCCGGCAGGAGCTGCTCCTCTTCACCCCGTTTCAGCCAGAGGTGGGCAGCCCCTACGGGGTGAGCCTGCTGCGCTCCATGCCCTTCCTGACGGAGATTCTGCTGAAAATCTATCAGGCGGTGGGCATGAACTGGGAGCGGATGGGCAACGTCCGCTTCGCCGTGGTGTACAAGCCCGGCGACAGCCCCCTGGACCAGTCCATGGCCCAGGAGCGCAGCCGCCAGATCGCCAGGGAGTGGTCCGCCGCCATGCAGGCGGGCAAGGATGGCTCCGTCCGGGACTTCGTAGCCGTGGGTGATGTGGACATTAAGGTCATCGGCGCGGACAACCAGATCCTGGACAGCGAGGTGCCTGTGCGGCAGATCCTGGAGCAGCTCATCGCAAGGACGGGGATCCCGCCCTTCCTGCTGGGCCTCAGCTGGTCATCCACCGAGCGGATGAGCACCCAGCAGGCCGACATGATGACCAGCGAGATCACCGCCATCCGGCGGGGGCTGGAGCCGGTGGTGGAGCGCATCTGCGAGCTGTGGCTGACCCTCCACGGCTATGACCGCCGGGTTACCGTGGACTGGGCGGACATCAACCTCCAGGATCTGGTGGAGGAAGCCCGGGCGGAGCTGTACCGGGAGCAGGCGGAGGATCTGCGGCTGGCCCGGGAAAACAAGAAACCCTAAAAGAAGTTGGCCCGGGCTGCCGAGACCAGATCGGGGCCCCCGGGGAAGCGCGGAGCGATTTCCTGGGGAGAGGCGGAGCAGCGGAATGATCGAGTCCCGCCGCATGCGGCGGGACGAGGGATATGGAGCTTGCGACGACGAGGTGGAGGAAGCCCGGGCGGAGACGGCGGGCGGATGATATCCGCCCCTGCGGGATCGTGAACGGCGGGGGCGAGCCCCCGCCCTACATGGTCAAGAATGGATTACATATAGGAAAACGAGAGCAGAGGGAAGGGAGCGATGGGATGATCATCAGCAAGGACGCGGGCGTGGACGGCGCCCTGGAGCTCAATCCGCAGGAGCTGGCCCAGATCAACGCCTGGAGCCGGAGGGAGCTGACGGCGGAGGAGGTGTACGCCTTCGCAGTGAAGCTGTGCGACAACGAGGTGGATCGGGACTGGGAGCGGTTCCCGGCGGCCACCCTGGAGGAGCTGGCCCCCCTCTTTGCGGGCAAGAGCGGCCTGTTCGACCACCAGTGGAGCGCCAGGGAGCAGACCGCCCGTATCTACCGCACCGAGGTGGTGCGGGAGGCGCGGCTTACCGGGGCGGGGGAGCCCTACTGCTACCTGAAGGGGTACGCCTACCTGCTGCGCACCGAGGGCAACCGGGAGCTCATCACCGAGATCGAGGGCGGCATCAAGAAAGAGGTCAGTGTGGGCTGCGCCGTGGAGCGGGCGGTTTGCTCCATCTGCGGCCAGGACATCCACACCTGCCCCCATGAGAAGGGGGAGGAGTACGGCGGTCAGCAGTGCTGGGCCGACCTGGTGGGCGCCACCGACGCCTACGAGTGGTCGTTCGTGGCGGTGCCCGCCCAGAAAAACGCGGGGGTGATGAAGCACTGGAGGCTGGAGCAGGAGGCGGCCCTGGGGCGGAAGTACCTGGAGGGCCTGCGGAGCGACGTGGTGCGGCTGGGCAGCCTGGCCGGGCTGGAGCTGGAGCACGGGACGCTGAAGGCCATCGCGGCCAGGCTGGAATACCCCGAGCTGACCGCCCTGCGGAAGGCCCTGGAGAAGCAGGCCGACCGGAGGTTCCCGGCGGAGACCCAGCTGACCTACGGCGAAGCACAGAGCGGGACGGAGCAGAGAGACGGGGCATTTTTGATCTGAACAGAAAGGGGACGGGAGTATGAGCAAGATTTCCTTTGACGGCATTGGCGAGGTGGTGGCTACCTTCACCTGCGGCGTGGACGTGAAGGCGGGCCAGGTGGTCAAGGCCTCCGGCAACGGGGCCGTGGACAAGTGCGGCGACGGCGACCGCTTCTGCGGCGTGGCCCTCACCGCCGAGGACGGCTACGCCGCTGTCCAGGTGGCCGGGCTGGTGAAGGTGGCCGCCGCCGAAGGGGTGGCGGTGGGCTGGAACAAGCTTCTGGCCGACGGCACCGGCGGCGTCAAAAAGGACAGCGCCAGTCCGGCCACCGGCGGGGACTATCTGGTCATCTCGGTGGACAGCGGCAGCGCCGTGGTGCGGCTGTAAGAAAGGGAGGAATGTGGATATGGGTTATCGCTTTGACAATCTGAGACTGGAAAAGGGCATGTACAACGAGGCGGGGCGCTCCTTCACCCAGGTGCTGGAACGGGAGGACCCCTCCGAGCAGTACAAGGGCACCGCTCTGGAGGGGCTGGACGCCTATCAGCGGCAGCTCAAGCGGTTCGACATCAAGGTGAAGGGCGCGGGCAGCGACGCGGTGGAGAAGTTCTTCGCCACCAGCCAGTCCGCCGTGCTCTTCCCCGAGTACATCGCCCGCTCTGTGCGGCAGGGTATGGAGGAGGCCAACCTGATCCCCCACATCACCGCCGCCGTCACCCGGTTTGACGGCATGGACTACCGCTCCATCGCGTCGGTGCCCGACGAGGAGCAGAAGGCCCTGCGCCGGGTGGAGGAGGGGGCCTCCATCCCCCAGACCCAGGTGAAGAGCCAGGAGAACCTGGTGAAGCTCTACAAGCGGGGAAGGATGCTGGTGGCCCCCTACGAGGCCATCCGCTACCAGAAGCTGGATCTGTTCTCCGTCACCCTGCGGCAGATCGGCGCCCACATCAACCGGATGCACCTGGAGGACGCCATCGACGTGCTGCTCAACGGGGACGGCAACGGCAACCCCGCCCAGAGCTTTACCGTGGGCACCGACCCCATCGGCGGCACCTCCGGCCAGCTGACCTACGACGAGCTGGTGGACTTCTGGAGCCAGTTCGACCCCTATGAGATGAACACACTCCTGGTCAGCGGCGACGAGATGCTCACCCTGCTCAAGATGGAGGAGTTCCAGAACCCCCTCACCGGCCTCAACTTCCAGGGCACCGGCAAGCTGGCCACCCCCCTGGGCGCCACCCTGCTGCGCACCTCCGCCCTGGCCAGCGGCACCATGATCGGCCTGGACAAGCGGTACGCCCTGGAGATGGTGCAGGGCTCCGACGTACTGGTGGAGTACGACAAGCTCATCGACCGGCAGCTGGAGCGGGCCGCCATCACCAGCATCTCCGGCTTTGCCAAGCTGTTCACCGACGCGGCAAAGGTGCTGAAGGTAAAATGACGGAGAAGATCATGGCCATGGCCAAGGCACTGGGCCACGTGACAGCCGGGCAGGAGACTGCCCTGGAGGCCCTGTGCCAGGCGGCGGAGACCGAACTGACCCGCCGCCTGCGGCCCGGGGTGTCCCCGGAGGACTGCGGAAGCGCCTTCGTGCTGGCCTGCGCCTGGATGGCCCTGGCCGGCCTGACCGCCGGGGAGAGCGCCGGGGTGGAAAAGTTCACCGCCGGCAGCCTTACCATCCAGGAGGGGGGCGGGGCGGACGCCGCGGAGCGCTCCGCCGCCCTCCGCCTCCAGGCCGAGACGGTGCTGGGGCCCTATCTGGCCGACCGGGGCTTCGCCTTCCAGGGGGTGGAGGGATGACCGGGGCCTGGGAGCGGATCCTGGACAAGTACGGCCAGCGGGTGGCCGTGGTGCGGGACGGAGCGGAGACCCTCTGCCGGGCCTTCCTCCAGCCCGCCCTGGAGACCCGGGAGGACTGGTTCCAGAGCCTGCCCACCCCCCTGGGAACGGTGCGGCGGGATCAGTGGCTCTACCTGGGGCCGCCGGAGGTGAGCCTGGACGGCCTGGGGGACGGCTATGTGGCGTGGAACAACACCCAATTTGAGGTGCGCGCCGCCCAGCCCGTCTGCCTGGGGGAGGACACCATCTATTGGTGGGCCTTGCTGGCGGTGCGGGATCCGGAGCCGGAGGACGGCCCCGGGGAGACGGCGTGACAGCGGGACGCGCCGGGAGAAAGGAGAGTGAGACGCTTGGATTTTCAGACGGTGCGGGAGCGGATGGCGGAGTTCCTCAACCGGAACGGGGTGGAGGCGGTGTGCGCCTACCCCGACGGCGGCCGGACACGGCGGGACGGCGCTGTGGCTGCGGTCTCCGTCCGGGCCTGCCAGGGCGGGCCGGAGGGCTTCCGGGACTACCTGGGGGAGCGGTATGACGAGGCCACCGGCCAGTGGCAGGAGCTGTACGGCCGGAGGATCATCCTTACCCTGGGGCTGGATCTCTACGCCCCCCGGGGTTGCGGCGCGGCGGGGATCCAGGCGGCCTACGACAGGCTGGCCGAGGCCCTCCAGTGGGACGGGCCCACCGGGCTGGTGCTCCAGGAGCTCTCCTGCGGGGAGACCGAGTTTGACCGGGAGGCGGGGCTCTTCCACCGGCCGGTGACGGCGGTGTGCCGGGGCTTCCTCTACGCCGTGGCCAGCGAGGGCGGCACGTTCCTGGACTTTATTGTGAGAGGAGAGGTCGAGGTTTGAGTATCACAAATCATGAGCGGCCGGGGGTGTACTCCCAGTACGACGCCTCCACCGTGATCAGCAGCACCGGCGGCGGGCAGAACGTGGGCCTGGCCGCCCTGTACGACGGCGAGGAGGAGGTGGAGGGCCTGTACACCTTCAGCCGGTACGAGGACGCGGTGACCGCCTTCGGGGAGGCGGCCATCACCGAGCTGGTGCGGCTGCTGTTCCTCAACGGCGCGGCCCAGGTGAAGGCGGCGCCAGTGGCGGACGCGGAGAGCTACACGGCGGCCTTTACGCTGCTGGAGGCGGAGGAGGACATCGCGGTGGTGGTGTGCGACAGCGACACCCTCACCGTCCAGCAGGCCCTGCGGGACAGCGTCAACACCGCCTCCGCCAACCGGCGGGAGCGCATCGCCGTGGTGCGGGGCAAGACGGCGGAGACGGTGAGCAACCTGGTCACCCAGGCCCAGAGCCTCAACAGTGAGCGGATGGTGCTGGTGGCCCCCCTGGGGGGCGACGCAGGCGCGGCCGTGGCCGCGGCGGTGGCGGGGGCCATCGCCGCCGAGAGCGACCCCGCCGTCCCCCTGGGGGGCGCGGAGCTCAAGGGGGTGGGTGCCCTCCAGGCCCAGTACAGCGACACGGAGATCGACACCCTGGTGCGGGGCGGCGTCACCCCCGTGGAGAGCGTGGCCGGAGTGGTCAGCGTGGTGCGGGGGGTCACCACCCGCACCAAGACCGGCGAGGCCGCCGACGCCACCTGGCGGGAGCTGACCACCATCCGCATCGTGGATGACGTGATCCCCACCGTGCGCAACGCCCTCAAGGCCCGGTTCCGCCGGGCCAAGAACACCGAGCAGAGCCGGGGGGCCATCCGCTCCCAGGTGGTGGTGGAGCTGGAGAACAAGCTGGCCCGGGAGATCATCACCGGGTACGAGAACGTCACCGTGACGGCGGACACCGAGAACCCCACCGTGTGCCTGGTGGACTTCGCCTTCACCGTGGCCCACGGCCTCAACCAGATCTGGTTGAGCGCACATATCACCGTATAGTCTAGGGGGGACTTTGTCCCCCCTAGATACGAGCCTGCGTGCCGGCACAGCCGGCGACTTGGCTCGATACCCCCCTCTCCCCCGCACGGCGGGGGAGGCCCTGGCCGCAACGGCCAGGGGCAGTGGTGTCCTGCGGCGAAATGAATTCGCCTGCGGACATGTTTGAATAAGGGAGGAATGAAGCATGAAAGTCGCGGGATTTCCCACCAGCAGCGACATCTATCTGGAGATTGACGGCAAAAAGGTGGCGGTGGTGCAGAGCTATACCGCCAAATCCACCCGCTCCAGCCAGACCGTGGAGGCCTTCGGCGAGGACGAGCCGGTGGCCACCATCCCCGGCCAGCGCAACCACGTGCTGGAGCTGACGAGGCTCTACGCCACCGACGAGGCCATCCGGGACGGCATCAACTTCCACGAGCTGGAGGACTTTAGCCTGGTCATCTGCAAGCCCGACCGGAAGATCATCTACTCCGGCTGCCAGTGGAGCGCCATCGGAGAGACCGGGGAGCTGGGGGCCATGGTGGTGGAGAAGGTCACCGTGGTGGCCGCCAAGCGGATCGAGACGGTGGTATGAGAAAAAACATCGGAGCGGGGCGGGAGCGGATGAGGCTGGAGGACGGGCGGGAGCTGCGGCTCCTGTCCGCCCTGGAGGTGCTCCAGGCCCGGCGGGAGGCGGAGGAGCTGGCCCAAAGCGAGGGGGAGCGGGCCCTGTGCGCCAACGCCTGCCTGCTGGCCCGGGCCCTGGAAAACCACGGCAGGCCGGTGTTTGACAGCGGCAAGGCCGTCCTGGCGGCCATGGGCATCCGGGAGATCGGGGCGCTGGCAGCAAAGTGGGCCGCCTTTGACAGGGAGGAAAACCCCTCCCCGGAGGACGGACGGGAGCGGGCCCTCGCCCTAAAAAAAGCCTGGAGCACGCGCCTGATGAGCGCCTTCGCTGGCGCGTGCTCCGGACGTTCGGAGCCCTCCCCACAGAGGCGCGGGCCCAGAAAATGAAGGCGCGGGACTTCCTCTGGTGCGCGGTCAACCTGGTGCTGGACCGGGAGGAGGAACTGAACCGGCTGTGCCCCTCCTGCCGGGCCCAGGCCGAGGAGGCGCGGTGCCTCTGCTGCGGCGCGCCCCTGGACGGGGTGTCCGTGGGGCAGAACGCATCCTTCGATGAGGAGCGGTTTGAGCGGCTGAAACGGGGGGAGACCGGGTGAGAGACTATATCGAAGCCCTGCTGGCGGGGCTGGAGGAAGAGGAACCATCGGAAGAGGCGGCGGAGCTGGAGACCGGCCCGGCGGTGATCCGGCTGGAGGAGCGGGAATGGGAGCAGCCGGGGAGCGGCGGTTCCAGCACCAGCGGCAGAGCGGAAGAGGCGGCGAAGGCCGCCGCTCCGCCTGCCGGGGCAGATGCCCCGGCAGAGACGGCGGGACGCAGAGACCGCGCGGAGATGGAGGAGGGCAGCGGGGCGGAGGCCCTGCTGCCCGGCCTGACCGACACGGAGACGGTGGTGCGCCGGGCGGCCGGAAGAGAGGACGGGCCGCCCCCGGCCGGGGTGCGGGAGGCGGCGGAGCACGCCGGGGCCGCGGGCGGCCTTTTGCGGCGATTAGAAACCGGCGGCGGGGCGGCGGCTCCGGCGCTCCCGGGTGACGGAGGGGACGGCCGCGCCGGAGGCGGGAGGTCCTCCGGGGCCGCCTGGCTGGCGGAGCAGGTGGGGCGGAGCCTCCGCCCCGCCGTGGAACAGGCCGGCCGGAGCGGCGGGGGCGTGACGGTGATCCGCCCGGCGGAGCGGGGCGGCGGAACGGTGGAGGCCGAGGGGCTGGATCGCATGTTCCGCCGGGACGCCAGAAGATATGACGGGGGGTTCCAGCTGCTGTGAGACTGTCGGCAATGCGGTACAAGGACTATGTGTGGCCCCACAACCCGCGGGTGTACTCCATCGAGTATGAGCGCTCCATGGGGGCGTGGAAGGTGCCCTTCGGGCGCTATCAGCTCCAGGATCTGGGGCCCGGCCACCGGGTCATGCGGGGCGAGGGGGAGTTTGTGGGCGAGGGGGCCTACGAGGAGTTCAAGCGCCTGGCCACCGTGTTCTACTCGGAGGGGCCGGGCCTGCTGGTTCACCCGGTGTGGCAGACGGCCAACGCCTACTTTGTGGAGCTCTCCCTCCGGATGGAGCCCCGGCCCGACTATGTGCGCTACACCTTCGCCTTCTGGGAGGGGTACGACGGCCACAGCACGGGCATCCAGGTGACCAACCCCGGCGGGAGCGGGGCGGAGACCTCCGGCGGGGGCGGCGGCAGCTGGCACACCGTGCGCCAGGGGGAGACCCTGTGGGGGATCGCCCAAAACTATGGTCTGGAGCTGACGGAGCTGATCCGGCTCAACCCCCAGATCAAGAACCCCAATCTGATTGTGGTGGGAGAGAAGGTGCGTGTGGCGTGATGCAGGGCGTGCTGACCTGCTGGGACGGGCGGAGGATCACCCTGCCCGACGTGGTGCGCTGGAAGTTCCAGTACGGGTGCGGAACCCCCTGCGACAGCTTCCAGCTCACCTGCCTGTGGGAGCCGGGGGAGGCCGATGTGCTGGCCGAGGCGGTGAGTTTTACCGCCGCCCAGGACGGGGAGACGGTCTTCACCGGCGTGGTGGACGAGTGCGAGCGGGGATGGGACAGCTCCGGCGGCACCCTGACGGTGGCGGGGCGGGGCATGGCCGCCCGGCTGCTGGACAACGAGGCCCTGGGGGCCGACTACCAGGTGGCCACCCTGGAGGACATTCTGCGGGACCACGTGACCCCCTACGGCATCCCGGCGTCTGTGGGGGCGGAGCTGCCGGCGGTGCCCAATTTCTCGGTGGCCACCGGGAGCAGCGAGTGGCAGGTGGTCTATGAGTTCTGCCGCTACTACGGCGGCATCGCCCCCCGGTTTGACCGGTACGGACGGCTGGTGATCGCCCCCTGGCCCGACGGAGAGCGGCGGGTGCTGGGGGCGGACACGGCGGTGACCAGGCTCACCCTGCGGGATCAGCGGTACGGCGTGCTCTCCCAGGTGCTGGTGCGGGACCGCACCAGCGAGGAGGTGCAGACCGTCGCCGACGGCGACTTCCTGCGCCGGGGCGGCAGGAGCCGCCGGGTGCTCACCATGCCGGGGAAGAGCAGCTACCAGGCCATGCGCTACTCCGGGGAATACCAGCTGGAGCAGGCGAGGAAGGAGCTGCGCACCCTGGAGCTGGAGCTGCCGGCGGCCTTCGCCGCCTGGCCGGGGGAGCTGGTGGAGCTCCGGCTGGCCCAGAACGTGGGCACCGGCCTGTGGCGGGTGAGAGAGAGCGTCAGCGCCCAGGAGGAGCGGGGCAGCTATACCCGGCTGACCCTGGCCCCGCCGGACGTGTTGGGATAGGAGGAACCTATGTGGATTGCGGAGCAGGGCCGGAGACGGCCCCAGGCGGACGGGACGGCCCTGGTGGGGCGGGTGACCCTGCCGGGGGATCCGGCCGCCGTCTATCTGGACGGGGAGCGGCGGGAGTTGCCGGTGTACGGGCCGGGGGGCTACGTGTGGCGGCCCGCCAAGGATCAGCAGGTGCTGGTGCTCAAAACCGGCGCGGCAGGGGAGGCCCCCTGCGTGGCGGGCGCCCCCTGCGGGGAGGACTGGAATCTCTCCCCCGGCGAGGTGCTCATCTATAGCGGCTCGGCCACGGTCCGGGTGGGGAGCGGCGGCGTCACCATCGGCGGCGGCGTGGTCCACCTGACCGGCCAGGTGCTGGTGAACGGCCGGCCGGTGGTGACGGAATGACGGAGGATGGAAGATGGAACTGATGGTGCGGGACGGGGACTACCTGCCCGACGGCGAGGGGGGCTTCCGGAGGGTCGAGGGGGCGGATGAGCTGCTCCAGCGGGTGCTGTGGAAGCTGTCCATCCCCCGGGGGAGCTTCCCCCTGTTGCCCCAGCTGGGCAGCGGGCTGTACCGGCTGGGAAGGGCCAGGCCCTCGGAGCGGCAGGCCCTGGCCCGGCAGTATGTGGCCGAGGCCCTGGCCGGTGAGGGGGAGCTGACGGTCACCGGCGTGGAGCTGGAGGGGGACGGCACCCTGCGGGTGTATCTGGAATGGCACGGTCAGACCCTGGCCGTGACCGTGGAGACGGGAGGGACGTGATGGGATGACGGTGGATGAGATCTACAGCCAGATGGCCCAGACCTTTCAGACGGAGACGGGGCTGGCCCTGGCGGGGGACGGGGACATGGCGGTGCGGCTGTACGCCGTGGCCGCCCAGATTTACGCCCTGTATGTCCAGGCGGACTGGGTGGCCCGGCAGTGCTTCCCCCAGACCGCCCTGGGGGACTATCTGGACAAGCATGCCCAGCTCCGGGGGCTGGAGCGGCGGGACGCGGTGGCGGCGGTGGGGGTGCTCCGCTTCTCCGTCCCGTCCGCGCCGGACACCGACCTGTCCATCCCGGCGGGGACGGTGTGCCTGACAGCGGCCCAGGTGCGCTTTGAGACCCTGGAGGCGGGTACCCTCCAGGCGGGAAACACCTATGTGGACATCCGGGCCCAGGCGGCGGAGCCCGGCGCGGCGGGCAACGCGGCGGCCGGAACCATCCGGGCCATGGCGGTGGCCCCCGTGGGGATCAGCCAGGTGACCAACCCGGAGGCCTTCACCGGCGGGGCGGACGTGGAGGACGACGAGGCCCTGCGGGCGCGGGTGCTGGAGACCTTCCGGCGGATGCCCAACGGCGCCAACGCCGCCTTTTACGAGCAGGAGGCCCTGTCCTTCCCGGAGGTGGCCGCCGCCTCGGTGGTGCCCCGGCCCCGGGGCGTGGGCACGGTGGACGTGGTGATCGCCACCGCCGCCGGCCTGCCGGACAGCGAGCTGCTGGAGGCGGTGACCGACCATCTGGAGGCCAAGCGGGAGATCGCCGTGGAGCTCCAGGTCAAGGCCCCCACGGCCAGGCAGATGGACGTGACGGTACAGGTGGCGGCCAGAGCCGGGGCGGACAGCGCCGCGGTGATCCAGGCGGTGAAGAGCGCCATCCAGACCTGGTTTGACGGGAAGCTGCTGGGGCAGAGCGTCCTGCGGGCCAAGCTGGGGGACATCATCTATGAGGTGGAGGGCGTGGAGAACTACGCCATTACCGCCCCAGCCGCCGACGTGGCGGTGGACGTGGACGAGCTGCCCCGGCTGGGCACCCTGACGGTGACGGCCATGGAGGAGACCACATGAGCCACGCCGACTATCTGAGAGAGCTGCTGCGGCCGCTCCGGGTCTACGAGCTGACCGGCACCGCCAACGGCGGGGAGCTGGATGCGGTGGGGGAGGCCCTGGACGGAGGCGGGGCCGCCCTGGACGAGGTGCAGCGGGAGATGCTCATCTCCACCGCCGAGGACTGGGGCCTGGAGGCCATCGAGGCCCTGCTGGTGCGCAGGCCCGTGGCCCCCAATCTGAACTGGCGGCGGCAGGCCCTGGCCGCCCTGCTGCGCATCGGCGGAGACAGCTTCACCCTGGAGGCCATCAACGACAACCTGAAGGGCTGCGGCCTCAACGCCGTGGCGGTGGAGACCGACACCCCCGGCGTGGTGGAGGTGTACTTCCCCGACGTGCCGGGCATCCCCGACGGGTTCGACGAGATGAAGAAGATCCTGGAGGACATCTTGCCCAGCCACCTGGAGATCCAG
This sequence comes from Flavonifractor sp., assembly GCF_019422385.1. Lineage (NCBI taxonomy): Bacteria > Bacillati > Bacillota > Clostridia > Eubacteriales > Oscillospiraceae > Flavonifractor > Flavonifractor sp. The sequence goes on along the minus strand of NZ_JAHZDL010000014.1, from coordinate 19,073 downwards.
TACAAGTTCTGGTACATCACCTGGGCCCTCATGGAGGAGAGGTTCGACACCTGGGGGGACATCGAGGCCATCTCCCCCACCTGGGAGGAGTTGGAGAAGATGGTACAGGAGGACGAGGCCGGATAGACAAGAGCGCCGGCGGAGAGCAAATTGCTCTCCGCCGGCGCTTTTTTCATATTACCAGTGTTCCAGCAGATAGGGGACGGCGGGGACAGGGCGGTCAAAGAAGCGGGAGAGGGTGCGTTCCAGCTCATCGGCGGAGACGTACTCCTGCGGGGCCAGCCGGCCTCCCTCTGACCACTCCAGCAGGCCGACGGCCGTGGCCCAGTACAGGGAGTCGTCCGCCCAGGGGGAGATGTCCTCAAAGTCGTTGCAGGCGGCCGCGCCGCCGGGCAGGAAGGTGTCCCGCCCCAGGTGGGCGGCGTAGCGGCGGAGGAACATGGCGGCCTCCTCCCGGGTGACGGGGCGGTCGGGGGTGAAGCAGGCCCCGCCGGTGCCCTGGACCACCCCCAGGTCATAGGCCCAGGCGATGGCCGTGGCACCGGGGGAGTCCCGCTCCACATCGGAGAAGGGGCCGTTGGCGTCGTAGGGCACGCCGCCGGCACAGGCCCACAGGGCGGCCACGAACTGGGCCCGGGTGACGGGGGGCTGGGCCGCCGCCGCGGCGGGGAGCAGCAGGGTGAGGAGCAGAAGCACAGGAATCATCTGTCGCATAGCATATCCTCCTTTGAGCAGAGCATACCATAAACTGGAAGATTATGCCGTCGAACGGGCGGTCAGATGAGTTCGTTTTCGTTGATGGTACTGCGTGTCACGGTGTAGAGCACCTGCCCCTGGCCGTCCAGGGCCTGGGCGGTGTAGAGATCGTACTCGCGGAGGCCCTCCGGGCAGTGATAGAGAAACAGCCCGCCCTCGCCGGGGACGGCCTCCGCGGTGTGGGTGGCCTCGCCGTCGGTGTAAGTGAGGCGAATAAACTCGATGGCCGGGTCGGAGCAAAGGCCGAAGAGAAGATCGGAGTTGTCAATGCCGCAGACAGAGAGGGGGGCGTCCTCCACCGGGGCGGCCACCAGGCCCCAGAAGCCGGGCTCCCAGGTGTCCCAGAAATAGAAGTGTCCCCGCTCCAGGGGACAGACGGCGTACCAGCGGTCATAGCGGAGGGCGTAGGTATGCTCCTCCGGATACCACTGGGCCGCGTCCACGGGGCCGAAGTGATAGGTTTTCTGGAGCTGCTCCAGAGCCGCCTGATGGGTGAAGCAGGGGCGGAAGGTGAGCAGCAGCACCAGAGGGATCAGCAGCAGGATTACCACATTGCGGCGCAGGCGGCCCTTCGGCGTGAGCCGCAGGCGGAACAGCATACGTTTCAAGATGTTTCCCCCCAGTCCATCGGGATCTCCACCCGGAAGGTGTGGTTGAATACGTCCCCTTCCAGCCAAAGCCGCTCCACATCATCCGGGAGCTGCTCCAACAGGGTGAAGTCAAGGGAGTAGAGACGGGCCCGATAGCTCCGCCCTTTATCGTCCACAAAGCGGTAGAATACATTGCCGGGCACATTTTGCACAATGTCCATGTCCAACCGGGTGCTGTTGTTGGGCAGCCAGCCGCTGTCGGGGTGCTGGGAGAAATAGACATGGGTCATATATTCGTCTCTGCTTGCGGCAAAGAAGTGGAGGCGCAGGCCGTCGATCTCTACCCATTCATCCATGGGATGAAGCTGCTGATCTGCGGTGACCTCCTGGAAAAATTCCCGATCATGCCGGTAGTACGTAACTGCATTCCATACCTGGCTGATCAGGGCAAAACTGAAAGCGATGAAAAGAAGCGTCAGGATGATATTGGTGACCAGCACCGAAAAGCACAGCAAAGGCGGGTGGGCGCGGTTGAGCTGGCGGCCCAGCTCCTCCGGATCGCCCATGGCCTCCAGGGCCCGCTCGGCGGCCTCCTCCTCCGCTCCATCAGCGCGGCGGCGTGGTCCTCCAGGTGGGCCCGCAGCTCCGCCGCGATGGCCCCCCGGGCGGGGAACCACCGCACCCGGCGCACCACCTGGTCACAGAACTGGGAAAACGGGGTGGACATGGGGCGCCTCCTTTCAGCCGGCAGTGGGGTCGTAGACGGCCAGCAGGTTGCCCTCGGCGTCGTAGGCCCGGCAGCAGACGATCACGGAGCCATCGACCATACTGCCGCCGGGGTCATCGGGGCCCGAGATGGACAGGGCGGGCCCCACCCAGATGCAGTCCCCGGCGTGGGTCAGCTCTGCGGTGACGCCGCGCTCCGCGACGGCGGCGGCGGGGTCATCCTCCCAGTCGCCCAGCCAGATCACGTCCGCCTCCAGCCGGGCCGCATCCGGGAGATCGCAGACGGCCATGGGGGTGACCGCATAGCTGCGTTCGGAGATGCTGATCAGGGTTGCGTCTGCCGGGAAAGCCACAAAATCTGAATCAGGCGCATAAAATTCCAGCCAGGGCTCTTCCCAGAACACACCGTACACACGGCTGAAAGAATATACGCGCACGTCATCGCCGTAACGCCGGGCGAGCCAGGCCTCGGGACGCCAGGTCGTCACTTGATAGCGGATGCTCCCGCGGGCCGCGGTGCGGCCATGGGGGAGCAGGCTGGCGGTCTCCGCCTGCCGGCAGGCCAGGGCGATGGTGGGCATGGGCCGCCCCAGGGAGAGCCACAGCACCCACAGGCCGGAGAGCAGCACCAGAATGCTGAAGATCAGGCAGATGCGGGGCAGAATGGAATAGCGAAACCGGCTCATGACGGCGGCACCTCCTGGTCAAGGGTGACGGTGAAGAAAATGGACTCCCCGGTGGGGGCGGAGAGGGTGATGGAAAACTCCGTGGCCCCGGGGGTGGGCTCCGCGATCAACAGCATGCCGGAGGCGCCCAGCAGGTAGCTTTTCCCCGCCCAGAGAGAGCAGGAGCCGGAGCCGCCGGCGTCGTCGGTGTAAGAGGCGGCGAGCGCGGTGAAGTGGGGGCTGGGGAGCCAGGGACGGCTGGAGACGGCGGTCAGAGGGAGCTGGATCTCGTACTCCCCCAGCCACGCCTGGGCCAGCCCGGCCTGGCGGGAGGGGGTAAAGGTATAGTCCCCCAGTATACCGCCGCCGGCGGCGGAGCCCTCTATGACCAGGGTGTACCCCGCGCCGCTGGGCAGCTCAGGGGCCTGGGGCGCCACCCCAGCCACATGGAGCCCTCTGCCAAGACCCGCCAGCAGAACCAGTAGCCCCAGCACGAGACAGATCAGGGACAGCCGGGGGACGGTGGGGGGATGGGTCCGGTCCAGCTCCGCCCCCAGGGCGTAGGGGTCGCCCATGGCCTCCACCGCCCGGCGGGCGGCCGTCTCCGGGTCGAGGCCCCGGGCTTCCAGGGCGGCGGCGTGATCCTCCAGGTGGGCGGCCAGCTCGTCGGCCACCGGCCCCCGGGCCGCCTTCCAGCGGATCATCAGGCACACCTGTTCACAGAACTGGGCAAACAGGGGGGACATGGGAACACCTCCTTTCATCGGGCATCAGGGTCGTAGACGGCCAGCAGATTGCCGTCGGCATCGTAGGCCCGGCAGTAGACGGTCAGGGCGCTCCCGCCGCTGCCGCTGGGGGAGTCGGGCACCGTCACGCTCAGGGCAGGCCCCACCCAGACGCAGTCCCCGGCGCGGGTCAGCTCCGTGGTGGCGCCGTGCGCCGCCACGGCGGCGGCGGGGTCGTCCTCCCAGTCGCCCAGCCAGACCACATCCGCCTCCAGCCGGGCCGCGTCCGGGAGATCACAGACGGCCATGGGGGTGGCCGCGTAGCTGTTTATGGGGCCGCGGAGCATGGAGACATCTATGGTGAAGGCGTAAAAATCCAGCTCGGGCACATAAAATTGCAGCTTGGCGTCCCCCCAGAGCACACCGCCCAGCCGGCTGAGCGAATATACCCCCACGGCATCGCCGTAGCGCCGGGCGAGCCAAGCGTCGGCATTCCGCCAGGTGGTCTCCGGATAGCCGATCGTCCCCTGGGCCGCGGTGCGGCCCGGGGGGAGGAGGTGGGCGGTCTCCGCCTGACGGCAGGCCAGCTCCCGGGTGGGCATGGGGCGGCCCAGGGAGAGCCACAGCGCCCACAGGCCGAGAAGCACCACCAGGACGCTGAGGGCCAGGCAGACCCGGGGCAGGATGTAATAGCGGAATCGCTTCATTGCGGCGGCACCTCCTGGTCAAGGGTGACGGTGAAGTGGAGCTCCTCGCCGAACATGGAGACGGTGACGGAGAACTCCCTGGCGCCGGGGGCGGGGTCGTTCAGATACAGGAAGCCGGACGCCCCCAGCAGATAGGTGTCACTGGTACGGAGGAAGCCCTCCCCGGTGCGGCCGGTGTCGTCGGTGTAGACGGCGTCCGCCCAAGCCGGTGCGGCGGCGGGGAGCCAGAAGCGGCGGGGGATCATGGTGATGGGCACCTGGATCTCCCGTGCGGGGGTCACAACACCGCCGGTCTCCGGCCGGGCGCGGCTGGTCAGGGCGGCCTGCCCGGAGGGGGTGAAGGTGTACGCCCCCAGCTGCCCGCCGCCGGAGGCGGCACCCTCGCGCAGCACCGTCTCCACCGTGGGATATTCCGGCAGGCCGGGCCCCCGGGGCGTGATGCCGCTCAGGGCGGGGAGGCCGGTGTGCTGGCGGAACCCCAGCACCAGGGCGGCCAGCAGGATCAGCAGGCCCAGCGCCAGCAGCACCCGGGACAGCCGGGGAAGGGTGGGGGGATGGGCGGCGTCCAGCTCCGCCCCCAGGGCGTAGGGGTCGCCCATGGCCTCCACCGCCCGGCGGGCGGCCGTCTCCGGGTCGAGGCCCCGGGCTTCCAGGGCGGCGGCGTGATCCTCCAGGTGGGCGGTCAGCTCGTCGGCCACCGGCTCCCGGGCCGCCTTCCAGCGGATCATCAGGCACACTTGGGCGCAGAACTCGTTGAATTGTGGGCTTGCCATGGGCTCACCTCATTCCGGTATGGTCAGCCCCCACCATTCGGCCCAGTGGCTGGGGGCTTCGGATTCATAGATCAGGTTTCCCGCCCGGTCGTAGCCCCGGAGGAGGAAGCCGTCGTCGTCGAAGTGGTAGTTGCTCTGCCCGGCAGGGCGGTAGAACAGATAGCATTTGTCCGCCAGGGGCTCCGTCTGCCGGAGGGTGTGGAAGCCGCCGCTGTACTGGGCGTAGTAGAGCACCTCCACCTCCGCGATGTCCGGGTCGTTGACCACCACCAGCAGGCTGTCCCGCCGGGGGAGGGGCACCAGGGGGAGGGATGGGTCGTTGACCACCGCGTCCAGGGTGCCCTGCCCCCAGAACAGCCCCTCCCGGGGGAGGGTGCAGACGGCGTAGCAGCTCCCGTCCTGGAGGATGCAGTCGACGGAGGTGTCCTCCTCCACCCGGGCCAGCACCGCGCCGGGGCCGTAGAGGTAGCGGGTCTGGGTGGCGGAGAGGGCCTGCTGCCGGGTGAAATAGGGGATTGGCACGTCCAGCATGAGCAGCAGCAGGGCCGCACCCGCCAGCAGGAGCAGCGCGTCGGTGAAGATCCGCCGCTTGCGTACGGCGGGGGTGACGGGGCGCCTATTCATACGCCTCACCTCCCTGCAGGGGCAGGGTGAGGGAGAGCAGCGTCTCCCCATAGCGGTCGAAGCGGAGGGTGAGCTGGGTGGCCTCCGGGTCGATGCAGATGATCTGCAGATCGTAATAGGTGACGAAGGGGGTGATGCGGGTGGCGCCCCCAAAGACGGTATAGGGCAGGCCCAGGTAGCCGTCCGGCCCCGCCTGCTGCCACTGGGAGGCGTAGACGTTGCCCAGGTCGTCCTCCCCGTGGATCCAGCCGTCTATCCTGGGCCAGCGGAGCCAGGGGTTGGGGTGGACGGCCCTGAGCAGGCAGTTGGCCTGGAGGGTGTAGCCGTCGGCGTAGGGATAGTGCTGCCAGGTGACCAGTACCCGCTCCACCGAGAAGGTGTACGCGCGCCACCGGCAGACGGCGTCCTCCGGCTCGTAGTCCGCCACCAGCTTCAGCTTGTCGTACTGCTCCAGCGGGGGGACGGTGTCGCGTTCGTCGTACACCGGGGGGTCGGCGATGTTGTGCACCGTCTCCGCCACCCAGGGAATGGCGCACATCAGCAGGACGGCCAGCGCCGTCCACACCAGGGCCCGGAACAGCTCCTGAAACCAGCCCAGGAAGGGGCTGTGGCTCTTGTCCAGCTCTTTGCCGATCTCCTCCGGGTCGCCCATGGCCTCCAGAGCCCGCCGGGCGGCCTCCTCTTCGGGGATGCCCCGCTCCATCAGCGCGGCGGCGTGGTCTTCCCAGTGGGCGGCCAGCTCCGCCCGGATGGCGGCGTGGTCGGGGCGGAAGCGCACCCGCCTGCACACCCGGCCGCAGAATTCGTTGAATTGCGGGCTCGCCATGGAATCACCTCACTTCCTCTATTTCCAGACCATAGGCTGCCCACGCCTCGGGCACCGGGGATTCATAGATCAGGTTCCCGCCCCTGTCGTAGCCCAGCAGCCGGTGGTGCCCTATTTGGGTGAAGGGAAAATCAGAAACCTCAGGATGAGCGGTCTCGTCATAGGTGACAAAAAAGCAGTTTTCCACCGCCTTACTGCTCCGCACGGAAAAGAGCTTCCACCCGGCGACACCCTCATAGATGACGGGAAACTGCACCTCCACGGAGGCGATTTCCGGGTCGTTGGAGACCACCAGAATGGTGCTGTTATCAACCTGTTCCTGGAGGATCAGGGATGTCAAGGGGGTTTCCGGGCGGCTCTCCACTGCCATCAGCTGCCCTGACCGCCAGAGGGGGCCCCGCCGATAAACCCCGCAGGAGGCATACCAGTCGCCGTACCGCACAATGTAGCGGTAGGTGGAGTAGCGGCTGTCTTTGATCCTGGTGACCACCTCCCCGGGGCCGAAGCCGTACCGGGCCTGGGTGGCGGCCAAGGCTCCCCGGGCGGTGAGGAAGGGGAAGTCCAGGGCCAGCACCAGCGCCGCCAGGAGGATGGGCAGGGCCACGGCGGCCCGGATGGCCCGGCGCTTCCGCCGGGCGGGGGTCATGGTGCGCCTAGCCATTTCCTCCGCCTCCTTCCAGGGGGATGGTGAGCCACAGCACGTCCTCCCCATAGCGGTCTAAGTGGAGGGTGAGTTTGGCGGCCGCCGGATCGACCTTCCGCACCTCGATTTCGCAGTAGGTGGCAAACAGAAACCTGGCCGCGGTGCTGCCCCAGCAATCCCCGCGCCAGGCGGGGTAGCCGTCTCCCGACAACAGCTCGTTCACGGTGTCCATGGAGTCATAGCGGTTCCCCAGGTCGTCCTCCGCCCAGATCGAGCCCAGAAGGTCAGGTTCCTTCCGCCAGGGGTTGGGGTGGGCGATTTTCAGCAGAGCTTTTACCGAGCGTCCGTCCCAATCTTGGGTCTCCACCGCCTGGGGGATGGAAAAGGTGTAATCCTGCCAGCTCCAGGCTCCCTCCGGATGGAGTGCAGCAATGACCCGGCTGCTTTCCGATATCTCCAGCTCCGGGGGTCGGGCCGCCAGCTGCTGTGCGGCCCGCTCAGCCTGGGGCAGGAGCAGGAGAAGCGCCAGCACGCCCACCAGCACCACCGCCCGGAAGAACCAGATCTGGAACCAGCCCAGAACGGGGCTGTGGATAGAGTCCAGCCAGCGGCCCAGCTCCTCCGCGTCCCCCATGGAGGCCACCGCCCGGTACTCCGCCTCCAGCAGCGGCATGTCCGGATCTCCCTCCAGCAGGGCGTCTTTGTGATCCTCCATGTGGCCGGTCAGCTCCTCGGTGATGGCGTCGTGGTCGGGGCGGAAGCGGACATACATGCACACATGGTCACAGAACTGCCCGATGGTGCGGCGGGGGACCTGGGGCGGGGCGCTCATGCCAGGGCCGGGGCCGTCCCGGCCAGGATGGCGTTGACGGTCTTGGAGAACTCCGTCCACTCCTCCTTCTTCTCGTCCAGCAGGCGCAGGCCCTTTTTCGTGACGTGGTAGTACTTGCGGGTGCGGCCCGTGGGGGCCTCCTTCTCGTAGGACTTCACCGCCCCGTCCCGCTCCAGGGTGTGGAGGATGGGGTAGAGGGTGCCCTCCTTGAGGGTGAAGGTGTGGTCGCTCTTTGCCTCCAGCTCGGCGATCATCTCGTAGCCGTACTTGTCCCCGGCGGCGAGCAGGGAGAGCACCAGCAGGGTGGTGCTGCCGGACAGCAGGTTTTTGTCGGCCTTTTTCATGGGTGTGCCTCCTTTCAAGATGTGCAAAAAATACCTCGGCTATCTAGGGTAATCATACCTAGATTGCCGAGGTTTGTCAAGGGGGGAGAGGAAAGCATGTAGGGGCCGCCGCCCTCGGCGGCCCGTGCGTCCTGCCGGTCAAAAAAGGGGGCCGGGCTTTTCAGCCCGGCCCCCAGATATGCGGAAGCGGAGGTTGCCTTATGAGCGCTCCGTAGGGCGCGACGACCCCGGCGCGCCATTTAGAAACTCACTTGATGGTGATGAGCAGCTCGCCGGCCTTGACCGATCCGCCCTCTTTGATAAGCACCTGATCCACGGTGCCCGCCATGCGGGCCACCACGCTTGTCTCCATCTTCATGGCCTCGATGACGGCCAGCACCTGGTTCTCCTCCACGGTGTCGCCGGGCTTGACGTTGACCTTGGACACCATGCCGGGGATGGAGGCGCCCACCTGGCTCTTGTCGGAGGGGTCGGCCAGGGTGACATGCTTCACCTGGGCCTGGGCGGTCTTGTCGGGCACCGCCACCTCCCGACGCATGCCGTTGAGCTCGAACTGCACGTTGCGGGTGCCGTCCTCGTTGAGATCGCCGAGGCCCACGTACTTGATCACCAGGGTCTTGCCGTCCTCGATGTTGATCTTGTTGGTCTCGCCCAGGGCCATGCCGTTGAAGAACACATGGCTGCCCATGCGCATGATATAGCCGTACTCCTGCCGGTGGCGGTAGAAGTCCTCCACCACCTTGGGATACAGGCACCAGGAGATCACGTTGTGGTCGTCGGCCTCGGGGTAGAACTTGCGGACCTCCTCCCGGGCCTTGTCGAAGTCGATGGGCTCCAGCAGCTCGCCGGGGCGGCAGGTGATGGGCTCCTCGCCTTTGAGCACCACCTTTTGCAGATCCTCCGGGAAGCCCCAGGCGGGCTGGCCCATCATGCCCTTGAAGTAGCTCACCACGCTGTCGGGGAAGGTGAGGGCCTCGCCCCGCTCCACAATGTTCTCGGGGGTCAGGCTGTTCTGCACCATGAAGATAGCCAGATCGCCCACCATCTTGGAGGAGGGGGTCACCTTCACAATGTCCCCCAGCATGTGGTTGACCTTGACGTACATCTCCTTGACGTCCTCGAACTGGTGGCCCAGGCCCAGGCTCTCCACCTGGGATTTCAGGTTGGTGTACTGGCCGCCAGGCATCTCGTAGCGGTAGATGTCGGTGGAGGGGTTCTTGATGCCCGCCTCAAACTGGCTGTAGCGCAGGCGCACGTCGGCCCAGTAGTCGGACAGCTTCTGCAGCTTGTCGGGGTCCAGGCCGGTGTCCCGCTCCTGGCCCTGGAGGGCGGTGACCACCGCGTTCATGGAGGGCTGGCTGGTGGTGGAGGACATGGAGTCGATGGCGCAGTCCACGATGTCCACGCCGGCCTCGGCGGCCATGAGATAGGCGGCCACCTGGTTGCCCGAGGTGTCGTGGGTGTGCAGGTGGACGGGGATGCCGATCTCCTGCTTCAGAGCGGACACCAGCTTCTTGGCGGCGTAGGGCTTCAGCAGGCCGGACATGTCCTTGATGCACAAAAGGTGGGCCCCCCGCTTCTCCAGCTCCTTGGCCATGTCCACGTAGTATTTCAAAGTGTACTTGTCCCGCTTGGGGTCCAGGATGTCGCCGGTGTAGCACACGGTGGCCTCGCACAGCTTGCCCTGCTTGAGCACCTCGTCCATGGCCACCTCCATGCCGGGAATCCAGTTCAGGGAGTCAAAGATACGGAACACGTCGATGCCGCCCTTGGCCGCCTCCCGGATGAAGGCGCGGATCAGGTTGTCGGGGTAGTTGGTGTAGCCCACGGCGTTGGCCCCCCGCAGCAGCATCTGGAAGGGGATGTTGGGGATCTTCTCCCGCAGCAGCCGCAGCCGCTCCCAGGGGGACTCGTGGAGGAAGCGGTAGGCCACGTCGAAGGTGGCGCCGCCCCACATCTCCAGGGAGAAACAGTCGTTGAGGATCTCCGCGGTGCCCTCGGCGGCCTTCACCATATCCCGGGTGCGGACGCGGGTGGACAGCAGGGACTGATGGGCGTCCCGCATGGTGGTGTCGGTGATGAGCAGCTTCTTCTGACCCAGCACCCAGTCCCGCACCGCCTCGGGCCCCTTCTCGTCCAGCAGTTGCTTGAGGCCGGTGCACCGGGGGGGCGTGTGCTCAAAGGGCGGGAAGCGAGGGATGTCGTGCTGGGGCCGCTCGGCGGAGGGGTTGTCCACCTGGATCTGGGCGATATACTTGAGTACCTTGGTGGCCCGGTCCCGGCCGGTGTCGATGTCGAAGAGCTCGGGGGTCTCGTCGATGAACTTGGTGTGGCAGGCCCCGGCCCGGAAGGTGGGGTGGGCCAGGATATTGGTGACAAAGGGGATGTTGGTCTTGACGCCCCGGACGTGCTCCTCCGAGATGGCCCGCATGGCCTTGCGGCACACCCCCTCGAAGGTGTTGTCCCAGGAGGTGACCTTCACCAGCAGGGAGTCGTAGTAGGGGGAGATCTCCGCCCCGGTGAAGGCGTTGCCGCCGTCCAGCCGGACGCCGAAGCCGCCGCCGGAGCGGTAGGCGGTGATCTTGCCGGTGTCGGGGGCGAAGTTGTTGGCCGGATCCTCGGTGGTCACCCGGCACTGGAGGGCGTAGCCGTTCAGGTGGACGGAATCCTGGCTGGGGATGCCGATGGCCGGGGTGGACAGGGGCTTGCCCTCGGCGATGAGGATCTGGGCCCGCACCAGGTCGATGCCGGTGACCATCTCGGTGACGGTGTGCTCCACCTGGATGCGGGGGTTCATCTCGATGAAGTAGTGGGCGCCGCTCTTGTCCACCAGGAACTCCACCGTGCCGGCGGAGACATAGCCCACGTGGCGGGCCACCTTCACCGCGTCCTCATAGAGCTTCTGCCGGGTCTCCTCGGGCACGCTGAAGGCGGGGGCGAACTCCACCACCTTCTGGTAGCGGCGCTGGAGGGAGCAGTCCCGCTCGAACAGGTGCACCACATTGCCGTACTGGTCGCCCAGGATCTGCACCTCGATGTGCTTGGGCTCCACCAGGTACTTCTCGATGAAGATGTCCTCGTTGCCGAAGGCCTTCTTGGCCTCGCTCTTCACCAGGTTGAAGGCGGGGATCACCTCGTCCTCCCTGTCGCAGCGGCGCATGCCGCGGCCGCCGCCGCCGCCGGCCGCCTTGAGGATGATGGGGAAGCCATACTCTTTGGCCTTGGCCAGGGCCTCCTCCCCGTCCTTCAGGGGCTCGGCCGAGCCGGGGATGGTGGGCACATTGCAGGCCTTGGCGATGGCCTTGGCGGTGAGCTTGTCGCCCATCTGGGCCAGGATTTTGGAGGAGGGGCCGATGAAGGTGATGCCCGCCTCCTCACAGGCCCGGGCGAAGTCGGCGTTCTCGCTGAGGAAGCCGTAGCCGGGGTGGATGGCATCCACGTTGCGGCGCTTGGCCAGGTCAATGATGCCGTCAATGTCCAGATAGGCCCCCAGGGGGGACTTGTTCTCGCCGATAAGGTAGGCCTCGTCCGCCTTGGTGCGGAAGAGGGAGAAGGTGTCCTCGTTGGAGTACATGGCCACCGTGTGCAGGCCCAGGTCGTAGCAGGCCCGGAACACCCGGATGGCGATCTCGCCCCGGTTGGCCACCAGGACTTTGTTGAACTGTTTTTCCGCCATGCTTTCCTTCCTTCCTGAATGAAATGAGAGGGATTCTGTCAAAAAATAGGGGAGGATACAGAAGCAGCAGGCGTGTGCGGCCTGCTGTGCTGTCGGCATCATTGCCGACACATTTGTAATTCTTGTCGTTGACAGTATTATAACAGCGTGCGGGCTATTTTGCAAGAACAAACGGATTTTATTGCAATGATTGGCAGACAGCACAGGAATTTTGACCGACAGGTTTTTGTTTTGGCGCTTTCGTCCAGCAAACCGGGGAAAACGGGCGGGCCCTTGCCCGGCCCCGGGAAATGTGCTACACTACAAAGCAATCAGGGGGAGAGGAGGGAGCGCCATGGCACTGCGGCTTGCCGACCGGCTGGACACCCTGCCCGGCATCGGCCCGGCCCGGGCCAGGGGCCTGGAGAAGCTGGGGCTGGTGACGGTGGAGGATCTGCTGCGCTGCTACCCCCGGAGCTACGAGGATCGGCGGAAGTTTTCCACCGTGGCCGCCGCGCCGGTGGACATTCCGGTGTGCCTGGAGCTGCTGGTGGCGGAGCCCCCCCGACTCTCCCGCATCCGCAAGGGGCTGGAGCTGGTGAAGGCCCGCCTGGTGGACGACACCGGCAGCCTCACCGCCACCTTCTTCAACCAGACCTACATGAAGGACGCCCTGCGCCCCGGGGAGACCTACATCGTCTACGGGAAGGTGGAGGGCCCGCCGGGGCGGAGGCAGATGACCAACCCGGTGTGCGAGCGCTCGGACAGGGTGCGCTTCACCGGCTGCATCCTGCCGGTCTACGCACTGACCCACGGCATCTCCAACAACCTGCTTGCCGGGCTGGCCCGGCGGTGCGTGGACGAGTGCGCCGGGCAGATGGAGGAGGTGCTTCCCGGGCCGCTGCGCCGGGAGCACGCCCTGGCGACGGCGGAGTTCGCCTGCCGGAACATCCACTTCCCCCGGGACGAGGAGGCCCTGGAGCTGGCCCGGCGGCGGCTGATCTTTGAGGAGCTGTTCTACCTCACCTGCGGCATGGCCCTGCTGCGCACCCGGCGGGATGAGGCGGCGGGGGTGCCCTTTGCCATTCCCCCGGTGGAGGAATTTTTGGCCCTGCTGCCCTTCCCCCTCACCGGGGCCCAGCGGCGGGTGATGGACGAGATCGCCGCCGACGTGTCCGCCGGCCCCCCCATGAACCGGCTGGTACAGGGGGACGTGGGCTCCGGCAAGACCATGGTGGCGGCCTACGGCGCCTGGCTGGCGGCCAAAAACGGCCGCCAGTGCGCCCTCATGGCCCCCACCGAGCTGCTGGCCGAGCAGCACTTCCGATCTCTCGCCCCTCTGCTGGAGCAGGCCAGCCTGCGGGTGGGCCTGCTCACCGGGGCGGTGAAGGGCAGGGCCCGGAAGGAGCTGCTCGCCGCCCTGGCGGCGGGGGAGCTGGATCTGCTCATCGGCACCCACGCCCTCCTGTCCGAGGGGGTGGACTACGCCGATCTGGGCCTGGTGATCACCGACGAGCAGCACCGCTTCGGCGTGGCCCAGCGGGCGGCGCTGTCGGCCAAGGCCAGGCGGCCCCCCCATGTGCTGGTGCTCTCCGCCACCCCCATCCCCCGCACCCTGTCCCTGGTGATCTACGGGGATCTGGACGTGTCGGTGATCGACGAGCTGCCCCCCGGCCGCACGCCGGTGCAGACCTTTGTGGTGGGGGAGGACAAGCGGCAGCGGATGTACGGCTTTGTGCGCAAGCTGGTGGGGGAGGGGCGGCAGGCCTACATCGTCTGCCCCGCCGTGGAGGAGGGGGAGGACGAGGGGGCCGGCCTGAAGGCCGCAGCCTCCTACGCCCGGAGCCTCCAGACGGAGGTGTTCCCCGACCTGCGGGTGGGCCTGGTACACGGGAAGATGAAGCCCAGGGAGAAGGACGCGGTCATGACCGCCTTCGCCGGGGGGGAGCTGGACGTGCTGGTGTCCACCACGGTGATCGAGGTGGGTGTGGACGTGCCCAACGCGGCGCTGATGGTGGTGGAGAACGCCGACCGCTTCGGCCTGTCCCAGCTCCACCAGCTCCGGGGCCGGGTGGGCCGGGGGAGGCACCAGTCCTACTGCGTGCTGGTTACCTCCACCCGAAACCCTGACAGCCGGGCCCGGCTGAAGGTGCTGACCAAGACTACCGACGGCTTCCAAATCGCCGAGGAGGACTTGAAGCTCAGGGGCCCCGGCGACTTCTTCGGCCAGCGGCAGCACGGCCTGCCCCAGCTGCGCATCGCCGATCTGGCGGGGGACATGCGGGCGCTGAAGGAGGCCCAGCTGGCTGCCCGGGAGCTGCTGGAGCGCGACCCCGGCCTGAAGCGGCCCGAGCACGCCCCCCTGCTGAAGCAGGTCCACCGCCTGTTTGAACAACATGGCGACATGTTTAACTGAGCATAAGGAGAGAACAGCAATGACGAGAATGGAAGAGACCCAGGGCCTGCGGGCCCGGACGGATGTGCACTTCAACTGCTGCCAGTCGGTGCTGGTGCCCTTTGCCGATGCCTGCGGGCTGGACAGGGAGGCCGCCTTTCGGATGGGGGCCAACTTCGGCTCCGGCATGCGCCACGGCTCCACCTGCGGCGCGGTGACCAGCGCCCTGATGGTGCTGGGCCTGGCGGGCAAGGGCCCGGACGAGGCCACGGAGTTCATGCGCCGCTTCCGGGAGAAGAACGGGGCCCTGGACTGCGCCGCCCTGCTGCGCATGGCCAAGGAGAACGGGGAGGAGCGCAAGCCCCACTGCGACCGTCTGGTATTTGACGCGGTGGAGATTCTGGAGGACTTGCTGAAATAAGACGAGCGGGCGCCGGCCATTGGCCGGCACCCGCTGTTTCAATTTGGCCCCAGACTGTAGGGCGCGGCATCCCTGACGCGCCGTTTTCCGGGCGGCAGACGCACACAGTGCGCCCCTACCGGATGGTCAGCGTAACGGGGGCATCGAAGGTGGTGGTGTGGGACCAGTTCAGCTCCAGGGTGACGGTATCCCAGGGGTAGTCGGTCAGGAACATATAGCTGTCGTACATGCCCTCGATCGTAATCCACTCGTCGGCCTCGCTATATCCTCCGCCCCTGCTGCTCCACTGGGTGCCGTCTGGGGCGGTGTACACGCTGGAAAAGACATCGGTCTTCGGAGCGCGGTAGTGCAGAACAGGGGTGTCGTCGTCCTCATGGGTCACCCCCCGGATGGTCACCCCCTCGGGCAGGGGCCCGCTCTCCAGGGTATCCAGGTTTACGGTGACATATTGCAGATCCTTGTCCACCCAGTCCGCTCCGGTGACGTACAGGGTCAGGTGCTTCGGATCGCTGAAATAGGGGCTCTCGAACAGGTAGGAGTCCCCCAGGGCGGCCAGCCCGCTGGCGGAGCCCTCCTCATAGCGGTTGCCCTCCCCGTCCTCCAGGTAGAAGTTCAGGCCCCGGAGTTCCTCGGCGTTGTCCGGAGACTGCTCCAGGTTCAGCCGGGCGTGGGTGGGGTAGAGCTCCAGATCCACAATCCGGATGTCATTTCCGTCCAGCTGGATCCAGCGGTTCACCTCCACCGTCCGACCCTGGCCCCGGAACCGCTGATCCAGGGGAAAGTCGAAGGTGAACGCGGCGTCTGCCGTCCAGGTCTCATGGTCTGTGACGCCGGGTATGTGGGCCTGCACCTGACAGGTCATGTGGAGGGCCTCGGGGAGCTGGGGCTCCTCCTCCCCCTTGAAGGCCACGGTGACGGCGTTGGTCAGCTCCCCGGGGGCCACGCTGTCCATCAGGACGGAGCAGCCCTCCAGCCCCTCCCCGTCGGGGGTGGTGAACTCCACACGGGGCATGAAGGAGGTGGCCTCCTCCGGCCCGGTGATGGAGAGGAACAGCATCAGCCCGCCCTGGTCGGCCATCAGGTACTCCAGGTTGACGGTGATGCCGTTCTCCGTCTGGCTCTGGCCGATATACTGGACGTAGTCGTTCTCCACCGCCGCCTTCAGGCTGGGGGAGAAGGCCACGGCGGCGGTGAGCTCCTTCAGCACGGGCACCCTGGCGCAGGCCAGGGCGAAGGGCGTCCACAGGTTCACCATCAGCACGAACACGGCGAACACCGCCGCCACGCTGCCGGCGGGGGCGCTGATGCGCCTCCGCAGCTTCCGGCGGCGCGCTCTGGCCCGTGCCCGGCCCACGGCGTCCTCCAGGGCGGGGGGCAGCTCCTCCGGCTGGCGCAGGAGGGCCTCATATTCTTCCATACGGTTCATGGTTCAAACCTCCTCGGTCAGGTGCAGCTTCAGCAGGGACAGGGCCCTGCGCTGCCGGGTGGACACGGTGCCGGGCGGCAGGCCCAGGGCCTGGGCGGTCTCCGCCAGGGTGAGCCCCTGGAAGTACCGCAGCACGATCACGGCCCGCAGCTCCTTCGGCAGGCGGGCGATGGCCTCCCGCAGAGGGAGGGCGTCGAATTCCTCCGCCGCGGTCTCGGGCAGCTCCGCCACCGCCAGCTCCCGCTTTCGGCGGCGCAGCTCGGCGTTGCAGGCGTTGATGAGGATGCGGGTCAGCCAGGTGTCGAAATACTCGGGCTGGCGGAGCTTTTTGTAGTGCAGAAAGCCCTGATACACCGCCTCGTCCACCGCGTCCAGCGCGTGGGCCTCGCTGCCCAGATAGAGCCGCGCGGTGCGGTAGAGCCGGGCCTTGATGGCCTCGGCGCGGTCGGCAAATTCCTGTTCCGTCAAGGGTGGCGCCCCCCTTTCTGACCATTAGAGTAGCGAGCGGGCGGTTTTCATTGCGCCGCCTTGAAAAAAGTTTCGCTTCATTATATAATATCCGGGACAGCGCGCACAACACGGAGGTGTCCCCTTGAACGAACTGGATCAACTGCCCATACCCCTGCTCCAGTGGTACCATGAAAACGCCCGGGTGCTGCCCTGGCGCAGCGACCCCACCCCCTACCACGTGTGGGTCAGCGAGATCATGCTCCAGCAGACGAGGGTGGCGGCGGTGCTGGGCTACTATGCCCGTTTCATGGAGGCCCTGCCCGCCGTGGCCGATCTGGCGGCGGTGGAGGAGGACAAGCTCATGAAGCTGTGGCAGGGCCTGGGCTACTACAACCGGGCCCGCAACCTGCAGAAGGCCGCCCGGCAGATCGTGGAGGAGCACGGCGGGGTGTTCCCGGACACCTATGAGGCCATCCGGGCCCTGGCCGGGGTAGGGGACTACACGGCGGGGGCCGTGGCCTCCATCGCCTTCGGCCTGCCCGAGCCGGCAGTGGACGGCAACGTGCTCCGGGTGGTGTCCCGCCTCACCGGCGACGGCGGAGACATCACCCGGCCCGACGTGAAGAAGCGGATGGGCGCGGCCCTGCGGGAGGTGATCCCCCTGGACGCTCCCGGCGACTTCAACCAGGCCCTGATGGATCTGGGGGCCATGGTGTGTCTGCCCAACGGGGAGCCCCTGTGCCCACGGTGCCCGGCCAGGGGCTTCTGCGCCGCCCTGCGGGAGGGCCGCACCGCGGAGCTGCCCGTCAAGGCGGCGAAAAAGGCCCGCCGGGTGGAGGAGCGAACGGTGTTCCTGATCTTTTACCAAAAAAAAGTGGCCCTGCGCCGGAGGCCGGCGAAGGGCCTGCTGGCGGGCCTGTGGGAGTACCCCAACGAGCTCTCCCCCGCCCCCTGCCCCGTGGAGGCGGCGGGGCTGTCCGACGGCCCGGCTGGGAAGCACATCTTCACCCACATCGAGTGGCGCATGGCCTCCCGCATGGTGGAGGCCGCGTCGGACAGGCTCCCCGGCGGCTGGGTGTGGGCGGATCGGGACGCGCTGGAGCGCGAATACGCGGTACCCAACGCCTTTCAGGCGTTTCAAGCGGCGGTGGAGGCCCGGCTGGGCCCCACGGAAACAGGAGGATGAGGATATGGCAAAGCTGTACTTCCGATACGGGGTCATGGGCTCCAGCAAGACGGCCAACGCGCTGATGGTGCGCTACAACTACGAGGAGCGGGGGCAGGACGCCCTGCTGGTGAAGCCCGCGG
The DNA here is from genome assembly GCF_019422385.1 of Flavonifractor sp. Taxonomy (NCBI): domain Bacteria; kingdom Bacillati; phylum Bacillota; class Clostridia; order Eubacteriales; family Oscillospiraceae; genus Flavonifractor; species Flavonifractor sp. The sequence goes on along the minus strand of NZ_JAHZDL010000014.1, from coordinate 1,207 downwards.
TGGATCAGCGGGACGGGGCCCGGTTCGTGGCCTCCCGGGCGGGCCTGAGCCACGACTGCATCTACTTCTCCGACCTGATGGAGATGACACCCCGGGAGCTCAAGCCCTATGCCTGTATCATCGTGGACGAGGCCCAGTTCCTCACCCGGGACGAGGTGCGCTACCTCACCGACCTGGTGGACGACTGGAACATCCCGGTGATCTGCTACGGCCTGCGGGCCGACTTCAAGGGGGATCTGTTCCCCGGCTCGGCGGAGCTGCTGGCTACCGCCGACATCATCGAGGAGGTCAAGACCATCTGCTGGTGCGGCAAAAAGGCGGTGTGCAACGCCCGCTTTGACGAGAGCGGACACGTCCTCAAGGAGGGGGAGCAGGTGGTGCTGGGGGCCAACGACCAGTACATCGGCCTGTGCCGCAAGCACTGGAAGGAGGGCAACCTGGGGCCCAAGGCCTAGGGCCGCAGCAGCTCCGGCCCCAGGCACTCCACCGCCAGCAGATACCCCAGCCGGAGCCCCTCGGAGAAGGCATACTGCCCGTGGGCCAGCATGGGGTTGCTTTGCAGCTCCTCCGGCCACCGCTCAGGGCGGGGCTGGCCCACAAAGTAGTCGTAGAGCTGTTCGATGGCAGGTGACATGGGGTTACCTCCTGACGTCTTTTAGGTCGTTATTATCACAACACTACTAAAAGGTCGTGTCAAGAGAAAAGAGGAAAATATGCAGTTTTGTGAGAAGCTATATGCCCTCCGAAAAGAGCGCGGTTTGACACAGAAGCAGGTGGGTGAGGCACTCTCCATGGCCCCACGCCAATACCAGCGTTTTGAAAAAGGCGAGCAGAAGCCGGGCTTTGACAATCTGCGGCACATCGCGGATTTTTACGGGGTGTCCGTGGACTGGCTCATGGGCCGCACGGAGCGCCGCGAGGTCTGGTCGTAGGGGCGCACCTATGTGTGCGTCCGCTTCGGAACCACCGGTCTGTGGGGCGCGACGACCCCGGCGCGCGTGTCAACCGCCATGCCTGTAGGGGCGGATATCATCCGCCCGCCCAGTGGAGGCCCGGCCTCCGGCGGCCCCACTTTCTTTCCGAAAGAAAGTGGGGGGAAAGAAAGGGCAGGGCGGGGGCTTTCGATTTCCCCCGCCCTGCACCCACCCCTTGAAACGACCAATCAGGGGGGAGCTGCGGCTCCCCCCTATTGGATGTACCCCCCAGG
>NZ_JAHZDL010000139.1:0-3600 GCF_019422385.1 Flavonifractor sp. | reverse complement strand
TGGAGGTGGGCACCACCAACAAGACCCGCCCCGCCGACTACGCCGCCGCCCTGGAGTCCGGGGCCGCCCAGGCCATGCTCAAGGTCCACCCCAGCAACTTCCGGGTGGTGGGCTTCACCCAGTCCGCCTCCCTGCCGGAGCTGGGGGAGCTGGCCCGGGCCCACGGCGTCCCCCTGCTCTGCGACCTGGGTGCCGCCGCCCCCGGCTCGCCGGAGCTGGAGGAGGCGGTGGCGTGGGCCGACGCGGTCTGCTTCTCCGGGGACAAGCTGCTGGGCGGGCCCCAGGCGGGCATCCTGCTGGGGAGGGCCCCCCTGATTGACCGGCTCCGCTCCGACCCCCTGGCCCGGGCCCTGCGCATCGACAAGCTGTCCCTGGCCGCCCTGGAGGCAACCCTGCTGGACTGGCGGGACGGGACGGCGGTGCCGGTATCCGCCATGCTCTCTGCCGAGCCGGCGGAGCTGCGGGCCCGGGCGGAGGCCCTGCGGGAGGCCCTCAACCCCCTATGCCCCTGCGACGTGGTGGAGACGGCGGGGGAGGCGGGGGGCGGCGCCAACCCCGGCGAGGCCCTCCCCGCCTGGGCGGTGGCCCTGTCTCCGGCGGAGGTGCTGGACGACTTCTTCCGCCGGCGGCCGGTGCCCATCCTGGGCCGCATCCACCGGGGCAAGCTGCTGCTGGACGTGCGCACCCTCCTGCCCGGCGACGGGGGGGAGATCGCTGCCGCCCTGCGGGCGTGGAGGGGGGATACGCTGTGATTGTCTGCACCGCGGGCCACGTGGATCACGGCAAGACCGCCCTGGTGAAGGCGCTGACAGGGGTGGATACCGACCGGCTGGCGGAGGAGCGCCGCCGGGGCCTCACCATCGAGCTGGGCTTCGCCCCCCTGGAGTTGCCGGGGGTGGGGCGGGTGTCGGTGGTGGACGTGCCCGGCCACGAGCAGTTCATCCCCACCATGCTCTCCGGCTGCTCCGGCCTGGACGGGGTGCTCTTCACCGTGGCCGCCGACGAGGGGCCCATGCCCCAGACGGCGGAGCATCTGGACATCCTCTCTCTGCTGGGGGTGGAGCGGGGGGTGGTGGCCCTGACCCGGGCGGATCTGGCCGCCCCGGACCGGCTGGCGGAGACGGCGGAGCGGACGAGAGAGCTGGTAAAGGGCACCTTCCTGGAGGGGGCGCCCATGGTGCCCGTGTCCGCCGTCACCGGAGCGGGGCTGGACGGGCTGCGCGCCGCCCTGGCTCACATGCTGGCCCAGGTTCCCCCGCCGCCGGCCGGGGCGCCCCGCCTGCACATCGACCGGGTCTTTCCCGTGGCGGGCAGCGGCACGGTGGTCACCGGCACCCTCACCGGCGGGCCCCTCCGCCGGGGGGACGCCGTACGGCTCTACTCCTCGGAGCGCACCGCCCGGGTGCGGGGCCTCCAGTGCCACGGCGTCCCGGCGGAGGAGCTGCCCGCCGGAACCCGGGCGGCGGTGAACCTGGCGGGGGTGCGCCTGCGGGAGGTGTGCCGGGGGGACACCCTGGCCGCCCCCGGCTCCCTCACCGTCACCGACCGGGCGGACGTGTCCCTGCGGGTGCTGCCAAACGCCCCCTTCTCCATCCGCAGCGACAGCCAGCTCCATTTCCACCACGGCGCCCGCAGTCTCACCTGTCGCTGCGTCCTTCTGGGGCGGGACGTGCTGCGCCCCGGGGAGAGGGGCTGGGCCCAGCTCCGCTTTGCCCAGCCCCTGGCCGCCGCCCCCGGCGACAAATTCGTGGTGCGCTTCTTTTCCCCCCTGGCCACGGTGGGGGGCGGGGTGCTGCTGGAGCTGGCCCCGCCGAAAAAGGGCCGCATGAGGCCGGAGCGGGCTGCCCGTCTGGAGGCCCTGGCCCGGGGTGAGATTCCCCCGCCGCCGGAGCCGCCCCCTGCGCCCCCCTCCCCCGCCGTTCCCGCCCCGTCAGACGGGGCGGAGCAAGAGCTGGCGGCACTCTACCGGCAATACGGCCTGACCGCCCCGGCCTGGGAGAGGGTGGAGCCCCGCTTCGCCGGGCGGATCAAGGAGGCCCGCCGGGCCCTCCGCCGCCTGCGGGAGCGGGGGGAGCTGGCGGAGCTCGCCCTCGGCCGCTACGTCCACCGGGAGGCGGCGGCCGCGGCGGAGCGCGCCCTGCGGGACGCCTTCGGGGCAGCCCCCTTCCGCCTGGCCCAGGCCCGGGACACCCTGGGCCTCTCCCGGGGGGATACCCTGCTCCTGCTGGAGCTGTGGGACCGCGCCGGCGTCACCCGCCGGGAGGGGGACGCCCGCCGGTTCACTTGACAATCCGGCCAAACCTGATAAGATGGAGTCAGAACATGGGGGCGGAAGGGCCGCTGGTGGGCCCCCCGGTCTTCAAAACCGACGGGGACGGTGCTCCCGTCCTGGTGTGTTCGATTCGCACCCGCCCCCGCCACACGCTCAGAACCGCCCGACCCGCTGTGCGGGGCTCGCGGTTGGGGGGCCGCCCTGCGGGCGGCCAGCTGAGAAAGGAGTTTGCGGCCATGTCTGACGTCCCCTTTTTTGCCCGCAGAAAGCTGTACAGCACCTACTCCGCCCAGGAGGTGGGACAGCTCCGCGCCGCCCTCCAGGGGGCCGGGGTAAAGTTTGTCATCCAGCAGGATCTCCACACCGGCCCCTTCTTCGGCCTCGGCCTCCAGTCCGGCCCCGTCTCCACCGAGTACACCGTCTACGTCCACAAGGACGACTTCGACCTGGCCGAGAGCGCCATTCAGGGTACCATCGGATAACAGAAAGGAGCGTTGCCATGATTTCCCCTCTTGACCGCAGAAAGCTGCTGAGTACCTTCAACGCCCAGGAGATCGGACAGATCCGCGCCGCCCTTCAGGGGGCCGGGGTGGAGTTCACCATCAAGCAGGACAGCCATCCCGTGGGCGGCACAGGCTACGGCAATGTCACGTCGGCCATCACCCTGGGCGCGGGGGCCGCGCCCTTTGAGTATACCGTCTACGTCCACAAGGACGACTTTGCTCTGGCCGAGAGCGCCATCCAGGGCTCCTGCGAATAGCCGCACAGACAGCCGCCGCCCCTTTCGGGGCGGCGGCTGTCTCTTTATCACCCGTTACCACAAGCACAACGGCAGTTCAGAGGCGTGGCACCGACGGCGGCCCGGCCGGGCAGGCCCGCGCCCGCGCAGGCGCGTCCCCCGGGGGGCTCCACCAGACGGGCGACCACAGGTCGCCCCTACGGATGGCGCGCCGAGTCGTCGCGCCCCACGGATCGGTGGTTCCGGGGAAAACGGGCGGATGATATCCGCCCCTACGGGCCTGGCAGCTGACGCGCCACGCCGCGATGATGGGGCTTCACTGCTTTTTCCGCCATTTCAGCAGCAGGGAGGAGTTGAGGATCACCGCCACAGAGCCGGCGTTATGCACCAGGGCCCCCACCACGGGGTTGAGAATGCCGGTCATGGCCAGCACGATGGCCGCGAAGTTGAGGGCCATGGAAAAGGTCAGGTTGAGGCGGATGGTGGACATCATCCGGCGGGAGAGGGCGATCAGGTGGGGCAGCTCTTTGATGTCGTCGTTGACCAGGGCGATGTCGGCGGCGTCCACGGCGATGTCGCTGCCCACGCC
>NZ_JAHZDL010000138.1:0-3610 GCF_019422385.1 Flavonifractor sp. | reverse complement strand
GGTAGGAGATGCGGCGGAAGGGGGCGGTGGAGGCCACGTTGTAGGTGCCGTACTGGGCGAAGATGGGGGGCAGCACGTCCTCCAGCACCGCGAACACGTCCTCCTGGTCGGCGAAGGCCATCTCCATGTCCAGCTGGTAGAACTCGCCGGGGGAGCGGTCGCCACGGGCGTCCTCGTCCCGGAAGCAGGGGGCGATCTGGAAGTACTTGTCGAAGCCGGAGGCCATCAGCAGCTGCTTGAACTGCTGGGGGGCCTGGGGCAGGGCGTAGAACTTGCCGGGGTGCTTCCGGCTGGGCACCAGGTAGTCCCGGGCCCCCTCGGGGGAGGAGGCGGTGAGGATGGGGGTGGTGATCTCCAGGAAGCCGTGGTCGATCATGGCCTTGCGCAGGGCGGCCACCACCTGGCAGCGCAGGATGATGTTGTTCTTCACCGCCGGGTTGCGGAGATCCAGATAGCGGTACTTCAGGCGGGCGGACTCGTCGGCCTCCCGGCTGCGGTTCACCTGGAAGGGCAGCTCGTTGTGGCGGCAGCGGCCCAGCACCTCCACCGCCTGGGGCACCACCTCGATGTCACCGGTGGGCAGCTTGGGGTTCTTGCTGTCCCGCTCCCGCACCACGCCGGTGATCTGCACCGTGGACTCCTTGTTCAGGCCCTTGAACGCCTTCCACATGTCCTCGGTCTCAATCACCACCTGGGTCACGCCGTAGAAGTCCCGCAGCACCGCGAAGGCGAAGTTCTGGCCCACCTCCCGGACGTTCTCCAGGAAGCCCGCCAGGGTGACGGTCTGTCCCACGTGCTCCATGCGGAGCTCCCCGCAGGTGTGGGTGCGGTAGTGTGTGCGCACGTTTTCCATCAAAATCAACTCCAAATAGTATTATTTTATAAAATGATAACAGATATGGGGGTTCTCCAGAGCTGGAACCCGGCAGCCGCCTTTGCCCGTAGGGGCGGATATCATCCGCCCGTTTTCCCCGGAACCACCGATCCGTGGGGCGCGACGACCTCGGCGCGCCATCCACCTGCCGGGGAACCCCCGGGGGCGGGCCTACCCGGCCGGGGCACCGCTTTTCGTGTCAAAAGCGGTGGGAAAACCACCAGGGCCTGCGGGCCCTGGACCCGGAGCCCATGGCGGCGGTGGGCTGTACGGACAGGGCAAATACCAGCCGTGCATTGCCGCCCGTCGTCGGTGCAAGTTTCAGATCATTCGCTTCGCCGCAAGCGGCAAAGCTCACTCCTTCCACTGCACCTCCTCTCCCCACCGAACCCGCTTCGCTGGACTTCGGCGGGGGCCCCATTGTTGTCGTCACAGGCGCTGCCGCGCCTCGGGTAGCACGCATCGGGATTACCCTGCAAGCCTTGTGGGTTGCTGCGCTGTACCGGCTTGGCCCGTCGGGCCGCCGCTGGTACCATGCCTCCGATAGACCGGGGCAGTTGTGGTAGCCGTCTGTAGCTCCTATTCGCCCCGGAGACCCAGCAGGCGGGAGTAGTAGACCTGTACGTCGAAATTCTGGTACAATTCCGTGCCGTCGTCCTCGGTGACGCCGAAGCGGGCCAGGGCGGTGTCGGTGACGTAGTCCAGGAACTCCACACCGTCCACGGTGTTGAACCAGTTGAACTCCATGCCCTGGGCGGCGCAGTCGGCCTCCAGGCCGTCGATGAGCTCCTGCACCACGGGCAGGAACTGCCCGGCGGTGGTGCCGCCTGTGAACAGCACGTCAGAGGGCTTCATACCGGCGGCGGTGAATATATCGTAGTCGGCGGGGGTGAAGGTCTGCCGCAGCTCTGGCCGGGCCACCCGGGCCACCATGGCGGCGCACTCCGCCCGGGTGAGGGTCTTGTCCCCGGCAAAGGTGCCCCAGTCGTCCACGCCGGTGAGGATGCCGGCGTTGTAGAAGGCCAGCACCTGGGCGTCACTGGTGTCGGGCAGGGCGGTGATGGTGTTGATGGGGGTAAGCATGTCCTCCGGAACCACGGCGGCCAGGAGGGTGATAAAGTCCTGCCGGTCGGCGGTCTGGGCCCCGTCAGGCACAGTGATGCCCAGGCCCTCCAGGTAGTCCACATAGCACTGGTACCAGGGCTGGCCGGGGTCGGCCTCGGGGATAGCCTCCCCGGTGATGGCCTGGTTCATGCGGGCGGCGATGGCGGCCACCTCCCCCACGGTGAGCAGCTCATCGGGGGCGAAGGCGTGGCCGGTGCCCTGCATCAGCCCCACCTCACAGCACACCCGGGCGGCGTCGGCGTACCAGGCGCCCTCCTCCACATCGATGAAGCCGGGGTAGGTGTTGACAGCGGGGAAGGCCTCCTCCGGGGTGACGGCGGCGGCGGAGCCGGCCAGCAGGGCGGCGGAGAGCACGAGGGCGGCGAGTTTTTTCATGGAAGGTTTCCTCCTTACGATGGTCTGAGTTTCCACCTTTAGACGGCGGGGAAGGGGAAAAGTTCCGTTACGCCTCCGGCTCTTTGATGGGCGCGCCGCCCGCCCGGGCGGCCAGGGCGGAGCGCACCAGCTCCACCGCCTCCGCCGGGGTCAGGGTCTCCTGCACGCCGGTGGACAGATCCTTTACGGTCACCTTGCCCTGGGCAATTTCGTCCTCCCCCAGCAGGGCGGCGTAGGGGATGGACAGCTTGTCCGCATAGGACAGCTTCTGCTTGAACTTCTTCTTCTCGGTGTGGATCTGGGCCCGGATGCCCGCCTCCCGCAGGGCGGTGGCGAAGGAGATGGCGGCGGTGAGCTCCTCGGTCATGGGGAGGACCAGCACGTCCGCCGGGGCGGTGATCAGCTGGTCGTTCAGGTAGCCCTGGGCCTCCAGCACGGAGAACAGGCGGGTGAGGCCGATGGAAATACCCACGCCGGGGAGTTGTTTATCGGTGTAATATTCCGCCAAGTTATCATACCGGCCGCCGGAGCAGATGGAGCCCACCTCCGGGTGATCCAGCATGACGGTCTCGTAGACGGTGCCGGTGTAGTAGTCCAGGCCCCGGGCGATGGTGAGATCCACCATAAAGTGATCCTCCGGCACGCCGAAGGCGGACATATACTTGACCACGGTAGACAGCTCGGCCACGCCCTGGTCGAAGAGCTCGTTCCGGCCCTTAAAGGGCTCCAGCGCGGCCATGGGGTCGGCGGCGGCGAGCAGGGAGAGCAGCTGGTCGGCGGCCTGGGGCGGCACGGCGAAGTCGTCCGCCAGGATGGCCTTCACCTTCTCCGGCCCGATCTTCTCCAGCTTGTCGATGGTGCGCATCACGTCGCCGGCCTGCTCCTCCAGGCCCAGGATGGCGAACAGGCCGTTTAAGACCTTTCGGTTGTTCACCCGGATTTTGAACCGGTGCAGGCCCAGGGCGGTGAAGGTCTTATAGATGATGGAGGGGATCTCCGCCTCGTTGGTGATGTCCAGGGCGCCGTCGCCGATGACGTCGATGTCGGCCTGGTAGAACTCCCGGTAGCGGCCCTTCTGGGCCCGCTCTCCCCGGTACACCTTGGAGATCTGGAACCGGCGGAAGGGGAAGGTCAGCTCGTTCTGGTGCAGGGCCACGTACTTGGCCAGGGGCACCGTCAGATCAAAGCGGAGGGCCAGGTCGCTGTCCCCCTTGGTGAAGCGGTAGATCTGCTTCT
>NZ_JAHZDL010000137.1:0-3733 GCF_019422385.1 Flavonifractor sp. | reverse complement strand
TGAACAGCTTCTCCGAGAAGAACAACATCAAGTTCACCGTCACCATCAGCGCCGACGCCTCCCTGGCGACCGAGGGCATCAAGAAGTATTTCTGAGCCTCTGACGGACATCTGAACAGAAACCGGGCCCCGCTGTTTCCAGCGGGGCCCGGTTTTTCGCTTGGAGGAGGCTCATGCCCGGGCGGCGTCCCGGCGGCACAGCAGTGCCCGAAACACACAGAAGACCGCTGCGGCGGCCAGGGCCAGCCACAGGAGCAGCAGGACGTTCTCATTGAAATACCAGTCCTCTGTCCAGCGGGTGAAATCCGGCCGGAACCAGAAGCTGTGGAGCCGCTCCACCGTACCGCCCCCCAGCAGCACCAGCCGGTCCAGCACCGGGTTGACCAGTGGGAGGAAGACGCAGGCCGCGCCCAGGCAGGCGGCCCCCTTCCACCAGGGGCCGATGGGCGCGTAGCGGATGATCAGCAGGCAGGCCCAGGGCAGGGCCAGGCCGAACAGCACCCCGGGCAGGGCAGGCAGGGGGAACCAGTCCGCGCCGCTGTAGGCCGCGCCCGCCCACAGCAGGGCGCACAGCAGCAGGGTCTCGGTGCCCAGATAGAGCGCCGCCTTGTGCTCCGACAGGGGCTTGGGGAGCTCCCGCAGGGCGGCGGGCAGGAAGACCGCCCCCAGGCCGAAGAGGGTGGCTGCGGCGGCCATGGGGAACCAGTCGCCGCCGCTGTAGAGGCAGGCGGCCAGCAGGAGCAGCTCCAGGGACAGGGTGAAGCCCCCCAGCGTGACCGCGGCCCGCCGCTTCTGTACCAGGGTGGGCAGCAGGGTGAGGGAGGCGGCCACCAGCTCACCGGTCAGCACCAGCCAGAACCAGGTGAGCGCATGGTACATGGCCCAGTTGCAGGCCAGGCAGAGCACCGCCGTGCCGCCGTACAGGAGCAGCTGCACCATGCGCACCCGCCGGGTGAGGCGCAGATACTTCTTGGCCAGGGTCTCCGCCGTGCGGGCCTCCACGTCCTCGCTGGCGGTGAGCAGCTCGTGCTCCGACACCTGCAGGATCGCGCAGATGTCCCGGATGAGGGTGATGTCCGGGTAGGACATGCCTCTCTCCCACTTGCTGACCGCCGACTCGGTGACAAAGAGCTTGTCGGCAAACTCCCGCTGGGTGAGCCCCAGCTCCTTTCGGCGGCGGCAGATGTACGCGCCGAAGGTCTTTTTATTTTCCATGTCTTCAACCATCCTTTGCGGCAGGGTGTTGTCTTGCGGGGCCGCACTCACCATACGGCAGCCGGGTCAAAATTGCAAGACTTTGGGGCAAATTTGCCACTCGACCGTTAGGAAAGTCCTTGTTTTGCAGGGGTTTCCCAGCCGTCGGGGCCCAAAGGCTTGCGTTTAGGATGCCGATGCGGTATGGTAGCAGATGTCTTGCGGGGCACATCAGAAAAAGGATGCCTGCCCGATGAAATACCTGTGCGTACTGCTCACCAAATACCCGGATCGCTTCGCCCGCGTGCTGGCCCGCCTCAGCGGCCAAGGGTACACCCATGCCTCCATCGGCCTGGAGGAGGAGGGCCGCTTTTACAGCTTCTCCTTCCGCGGCTTCACGGAGGAGACCCCCGACAAGCTCCGCCGCCGCGGCGTCACCGCCAGCCGCTGCTACCGGATCCCGGTGGCCGACGGGGCCTATCGCCTGGTGGAGGCCCGCCTCCGGGCCATGGCCGCTCGCCAGGCCGACTACCACTATAGCTATGTGGGGGTGGCGCTCTGCCTGCTGCACCTACCCTTCCGCTGGAGAAACCGCTATTTCTGCTCCCAGTTCGTGGCGGAGCTCCTCTCCGCCTCCGGGGCGGTCTCCATGCGGAAGGCCCCCTCCCTCTACCTGCCCAACCACTTCCCCGCGGAGCTGGACGGGGTGTGCCAGGTGGTGCCCAGCCCGGTGTGAGACCTACTCCCCGTCGGGCAGGGGCACCCGGCGGTGCTCCACCGGCCCCCAGGCGGGGAGGGGGAGGCCCTGCATGGCCCCGAACACCCGGCTCTTCAGGCCGGGGTACTGCTTGTCCAGGGTGCGGATGAGCTCCTTGACCTCCTGCCGCTTGGTATTCCCGTCCGCCGGGCAGGGGTTGAAGATCACCGGCAGGTGGTTGCGCTCCGCCGCGTTGCGCAGCAGCCCCTCCCCGCAGTAGAGCAGGGGGCGGATCTGGGTGATGTCGGTGCGGTCTAAGTAGGTCACCGGCTGGAAGCAGGAGAGCCGCCCCTCGTAGAACAGGGAGAGGAAGAAGGTCTCCACCGCGTCGTCAAAGTGGTGGCCCAGGGCGATCTTGGAGATGCCCCGCTCCTTCAGGGCGTTGTGGAGGGCGCCCCGCCGCATCTTGGCGCACATGGAGCAGGGATTCTTCTCCTTGCGGAGATCGAAGATGATGTGGTGGATCTCCGACTTCAGCAGGGTGAAGGGCACATCGATGGAGCGGCAGTACTCCGCCACCGGGGCGAAGTCCATCCCCTCACCCCCGTCCACATGGCCCATATCCAGGGTGAAGGCCTCCACGGTGAAGGGCTTGGGGTAGAACTCCCGCAGCCTGGCCAGGGCGGCCAGCAGGGTGATGGAGTCCTTGCCGCCGGACACCCCCACTGCCACCCGGTCGCCGGCCTGGATCATGTCGTAGTCCTCCACACAGCGGCGGACGTAGCTTAAAATCTTGTTCATAGGCACCTCAAAATTTGAAAATCGAAATGGAGCATGAGAGAGATTGGAGGAGATAAAGCGAGAATACAGGAGATTCTGTGATTCTAAATTAAAAAAACGAAAAAACGTGTTGACACCCGGGAACCATCGTATTATAATACAAAACGCTCCAGTCGTAAAGATTGGGGTTTTGATTCTGTTTAGACTATTTTAAGCATAGAACGCAAAAAAATTGGAGGTTTCACCATGTCCACTTTTATGGCCAACAAGGGGAACATCGTCCGCAAGTGGTATATCCTCGACGCGGCGGGCAAGCCCCTGGGCAAGACCGCTGCCGCCGCGGCCGTCCTGCTGCGCGGCAAGCACAAGCCTGAGTACACCCCCCACGCCGACTGCGGCGACTATGTCGTGATCGTCAACGCCGAGAAGGCCGTTCTGACCGGCAAGAAGCTGGAGCAGAAGTACTACCGCCGCCACTCCGGCTGGGTAGGTGGCCTCAAGGAGACCAAGTACCGCCTGCTGATGCAGCAGAAGCCCGAGCTGGCCATGCAGCTGGCCATTCGCGGCATGATGCCCCGCAACATCATCACCAAGGATTCTCTGACCCGCCTGCATATCTACCGCGGCGCCGAGCATCCCCACACCGCCCAGAAGCCCGAGTCCTGGGCCGCCAACTAAGCAGGAGGTACAGACAAATGTATAAGAGCAAGAAGCCTTATCTGTATGGCACCGGCCGCCGCAAGTCCTCCGTGGCCCGGGTGCATCTCTTCCCCAACGGCACCGGCTCCATCACCATCAACGGCCGTGACATTGACGAGTACTTCGGCCTGGAGACCCTGAAGCTGCTGGTTCGCCAGCCCCTGGCCACCACCGACATGCTGGGCAAGGTGGATATCGTCGCCACCGTCACCGGCGGCGGCGTCACCGGCCAGGCCGGCGCCATCCGCCACGGCGTGGCCCGCGCCCTGCTGCAGGTCAATCCCGAGTTCCGCGCCGCCCTCAAGGCCGCCGGCTTCCTCACCCGCGATCCTCGCATGAAGGAGCGCAAGAAGTACGGCCTCAA
>NZ_JAHZDL010000136.1:0-3833 GCF_019422385.1 Flavonifractor sp. | reverse complement strand
CAGCTCATTGAGGATACGGTGGACGCCGTGGCGCCGGAGGTGGCGTATACCCATTTTTTTGGGGACGTAAACCTGGATCACCAGATGGTGTACCGCTCCACGTTGGTGGCGGTGCGGCCGGTGCCGGGACAGACGGTGCGGGAGCTGTACTGCTACCGAGTGCCCTCCTCCACGGAGTGGAACCCTCAGCTTGCCCACACGGCATTTTTGCCCAATGTCATGGTGGACATCACCGATTACGCTGCCCTGAAAGAGGCAGCCCTGCTAGCCTACCAGACGGAGGCCCGGGCCTATCCCCATCCCCGCTCTGCCCAGTACGTCCGGGAGACGGACCGTTCCTGCGGATTGCAGTGGGGCATGGGCAGCAGTGAGGCCTTCATGCTGCTGCGAAAAAAAGGATAGCGGGAAGGTTCTATGAACGTATTATTTTTGTCTCTGGCACCCATTGCGTCGTTGGAGGACCGGGGGATCTATCCGGATCTTCTGCGGATCTTTGTCAAAAACGGACACTTTGTCCGCATCATTTCCGTCCAACCGGATCGCGCCACCTATGATGATCGCCGTGAGGGCTATGCCGTTCTGCATGTGCAGACGCCCCAGATGCAAAAGGTGGGACTCCTCAAAAAAGGCATCGCGTCTTTGCAGATCGGCCCCAATATCCGGCGGGCCCTGGACCGGCATTGCCGGAATGAGCGCTATGACCTCATCCTGATGGCCACGCCGCCTATCACTCTGGCGGGCGTGGTGGCCTATATCAAAAAGCGGGACGGAGCGAAGTTCTACCTGCTTCTCAAGGACATCTGGCCTCAAGGGATCGCCGACCTGGGCGCTATTTCCCAGAGCGGTCCGGTGTATCGGTATTTCCGTGCCAAGGAGAAAAAGCTCTACGCTCTGGCTGATCAGATCGGTTGCATGAGTCCCGCCAATGTGAAGTATGTGCTCCGGCACAATCCGGCTCTGGAGCCCCAGCAGGTGGAGGTCTGTCCCAACAGCGAGGAACCGGATTTTTGGACCGTGTCTCCGGAAGAAGCATCTGCCATCCGGGCGAAGTACGGCATCCCCCAGGGGCGGAAGATCTTTCTGTATGGCGGGAACCTGGGCCGTCCCCAGGATATTCCCTTTGTGATCGAATGTCTGCGAGCGGCGGTTCACGTTCCGGACGCTTTTTTCGTTATCTGCGGTAGCGGAACGGAGTATGGAAAGCTCCGGACTTTCGTGGAAGCCGAGAAGTATTCCAATCTCCTCTTATTATCCGGCCTGCCCCGGGCAGACTATGATAAGCTGGTCCGATCCTGCCATGTGGGACTGCTGTTTCTGGACCACCGGTTTACCATTCCCAATTTCCCCTCCCGGCTGCTCTCCTATCTCCAGGCGGGTTTGCCGGTGATCGCCTGCACAGATCCGGCTACCGATATCGGAGACATTGCCCAGGCGGGCGGCTTTGGCTGGAAGTGTCCCAGCGACGACCCAGCCGCTTTTGTGCGGACGGTGGAACGCGCCTGCTCTGCAGATCTCGCTTCCATGGGCGATGCGGGACGAATGTATTTTTCTGCTCATTATACAGCGGAGCAGAGTTATGAGATCATCATGCGTGGATTGGAGCGCTGAAGCGTATGTTTCAAGGAAAGACCTTACTGATCACCGGCGGCACCGGCTCTTTCGGCAACGCCGTGCTGGACCGCTTTTTGAAGACTGACATCGGGGAGATCCGCATCTTCTCCCGGGACGAGAAGAAGCAGGACGACATGCGCCACGCCTTCCAGGCCGCCATGCCAGAAGCGGCGGACAAGCTCCGCTTCTTCATCGGCGACGTGCGGGACCTGGCCAGCGTCCGCAACGCTATGTACGGGGTGGACTATATCTTCCACGCCGCGGCTCTCAAGCAGGTGCCCTCCTGCGAGTTCTTCCCCCTGGAGGCGGTGAAAACCAATGTCATCGGCACGGACAACGTCCTCACGGCCGCCATCGACGCGGGGGTGAAGTCTGTGATCTGCCTTTCCACCGACAAGGCGGCCTACCCCGTCAACGCCATGGGCACCTCCAAGGCCATGATGGAAAAGGTCATCGTGGCCAAGAGCCGCACCGTCAGCCCGGAGCGCACCAAGATCTGCTGCACCCGCTACGGCAACGTTCTCTGCTCCCGGGGCAGCGTGGTGCCCCTGTGGATCGAGCAGATGAAGGCAGGCAAGCCACTTACCATCACAGAGCCGGAAATGACCCGGTTCGTCATGTCTCTGGAGGAGGCGGTGGACCTGGTGCTCTTCGCTTTCGAGCACGGGGAAAGCGGCGACATCCTGGTCCAAAAGGCTCCGGCCTGCACTATCGCTGTGCTGGCCCAGGCGGTGCGGGAGCTGTTCTGTCCGGAGGCGGAGACCCGGGTCATCGGCATCCGCCACGGGGAAAAGCTCTATGAGACTCTGCTGACCAATGAGGAGTGCGCCCACGCCCTGGATCTGGGTGGCTTTTACCGGGTGCCCTGCGACAAGCGGGACCTGAACTACGATAAGTATTTTACCCAGGGAGACCAGACCCGAAACACCCTGACGGAATTTAATTCCAATAACACCGCGCTTCTGAACGTGGAGCAGGTGAAGGAGAAGCTGCTGGCCCTGCCCTATATTCAGCAGGAGCTGGCGGAATGGGAGAAGCAGGCATGAAGATCCTCATTACCGGAGCCCACGGCTTTGTGGGCCGGAACCTGATGGAGACATTGAAAGCGGTACGGGACGGCAAGGACCGGACCCGGGGCCTTCCCACGGAGTTGGAGCTGCTGACGTACACCCACCAGTCCCCCGAGGGGGCCCTGGAGGCATACTGCGCCGAAGCGGATTTCGTCTTTCACCTGGCGGGGGTGAACCGGCCGGAGACGGAGGATGAGTTCCTCACCGGCAACCGGGACCTGACGGCCCGGCTCCTCTCCGCTCTGGAAAAAGCGGGCAATCCCTGCCCGGTGCTGCTGACCTCCTCTATCCAGGCCCTGCGGGACAACCCCTACGGCCGCAGCAAGCTGGCGGGGGAGGATCTGGTGCGCTCCTACGGGGCGCGCACCGGGGCCAAGACGTTGATCTACCGCCTGCCCAACATATTTGGCAAGTGGTGTCGTCCCAACTACAACAGCGTGGTGGCCACCTTCTGCCATAACATCGCCCGGGATCTTCCCATTACGGTGAGCGATCCGGCGGTGAGCTTGACCCTCTGCTATATCGACGATGTGGTGGACGAGTTCCTCCGGGCCCTGAAGGGGGAGGAGACGGCGGGGGCGGACGGTCTTTGCGCCGTGCCGGTGACCCATACCGCCACCCTGGGGGAGATCGTGGATCTGCTCCATCAGTTCCACGACCAGCCCCGGACGTTGCTGCTGCCGGAGATCCCTGCCGGTTCCTTTGCAAAGAAACTCTATTCCACGTATCTCTCGTATCTCCCGGAGGAGGCGGTCTGCTTCCCCCTGAAGATGAATGTGGATGAGCGGGGCAGCTTTACGGAGCTGCTGAAAACGGCCAACTGCGGCCAGTTCAGCGTGAACATCTCCAAGCCCGGCATCACCAAGGGCCAGCACTGGCACCACAGCAAATGGGAGTTTTTCATGGTGGTCTCCGGCCAGGCCCTGATCCAGGAGCGGGAGATCGGCTCCGATAAGGTGCTGGAGTTCCGGGTCTCCGGGGAGAACATCCAGGCGGTGCACATGCTGCCCGGGTACACCCACAACATCATCAACCTCTCCGATACGGAGGATCTGGTGACCGTCATGTGGGCCAACGAGCGCTTTGATCCCCAGCGACCCGACACCTACTTTGAGGAGGTTTAAGCCATGTCCCGGCTGAAACTCATGACTA
>NZ_JAHZDL010000135.1:0-3836 GCF_019422385.1 Flavonifractor sp. | reverse complement strand
TCATCCGCGGCTCCTCCGGCGGCTTCCGCAGCTGCAAGGCCATGGGCTTCATGCTGGAGGACCGGGGCATCGCTCAGGTCTCCATGAACATGGTCAACTATGAGGACACCCCTCTGTATGTGGTCTATGAGATGATCCGCTCCCTGGCCGAGCGCTACGGCACCTATATCGTGGACAGCGAGATCGTGGGCCTGACCCCCGCCAAGGCCATGATCGACTGCGCTGAGTTCTATCTGAAGGCCCGTGACTTCGACTGCCACAATCAGATCATGGAGTACCACCTGATCGGCATGGAATAAGCCGTTCTGACAAAAGGAGAATCGACTGTTATGAAGCTTGTGGAAATGAAGGTCAATGAGTTCGTGGACCTGATGGCCTCCGATGAACCCGCGCCCGGCGGCGGCTCCGCCGCCGCGCTGGAGGGCGCCCTGGGCGCCGCCCTCACCGCTATGGTGTGCGCCCTCACCGTGGGAAAGAAGAAGTACGCCGACGTGCAGGAGCTGGCCATCGAGTCCCAGAAGAAGGGGAACGAGCTCAAGGCTCAGTTCGTGGACGTGATCGACCGGGATACCGAGGCGTTCAACGCCGTCAGCGCCGTGTTCGCCATGCCCAAGGACACCGACGAGGAGAAGGCCGCCCGCAAGGCCGCCATGCAGGAGGCCCTGAAGGGCTGCACCAAGACCCCCTTTGAGATGATGGAGCTGGCCTGCCAGGCCCTGGAGCTGACCCGCTCCGTGGTGGGCAAGCTCAACGCCAGCGCCGCCAGCGACCTGGGCTGCGCCGCCCTGAGCCTCAAGGCCGCCATCCAGGGCGCCTGGCTCAACGTGCTCATCAACATCGGCGGTATCCAGGACCAGGCCTTTGCCGACGAGTACCGCCAGAAGGGCCAGGCCCTGCTGGACAAGGCCCTGCCTCTGGCCGACGCCATCTACCAGGAGGTCCTGGAGTCCCTGTGATCCCCCTCCCATGAATCACCGACGGGACGCCCCCGCGGCGTGAACCGCCGCGGGGGCGTCCTCGTTCAGAAAGGAGTCCCCATGGCACCTCATATCACTCACCTCACCCAGGCAGACTACCAGATCAGTCAGTGGTCCGGCGGGACCACCACCCAGATCGCCATCGCCCCCCAGGGGGCCCTCTATGCGGACCGGGACTTCCTCTGGCGGCTGAGCTCCGCCACCGTGGACTTGGACGAGTCCGACTTCACCCCCCTCCCCGACTACCACCGGCTCATCGCCCCTCTCCGGGGAGAGATGGAACTGACCCACGACGGCGGCCCCCTCATCTCCCTGGCCCCCTATCAGGTCCACGCCTTCGACGGCGGGGCGGACACCCACTCCCGGGGCCGCTGCGTGGACTTCAACCTGATGCTGCGCAAGGACAGATGCGTCGGCAGTGTCTCCCCCCTGCGCACCAGCGGCGGCCCCGTCAGCTTCTCCGCCGAACCCGGCTCCTCCACCCTCATCCTCTACTGCGCGGAGAGGGGCGGCACCTTGACTTTCGCTGGGGAATCGAGTACCATTGCCTCAGGAGAAGCCGTTCTGATCCAGGACCCCGGCAGCGCTCCGCTGCACCTGGACTGCCCGGGCCCGGCCTCCTTTATGGCGGCCCAGGTCCGTTCCCTCCCTTAACTTCTAACTTCATAGACATCCACGATAAATCATAAAAGAAGGAGACTGATTCCCATGGAAATCAAGAGCGACATTGAAATTGCACAGAGCTGTGAAATGAAAAACATCCGGGAGATCGCGGCCACGGCGGGCGTGGACGAGAAGTACCTGGAGATGTACGGCAACTACAAGGCAAAGGTGGACTACAAGCTGCTCAACGAGACCCAGGCTCAGGACGGCAAGCTGATCCTGGTCACCGCCATCACCCCCACCCCTGCGGGCGAGGGCAAGACCACCACCTCCGTAGGGCTGGCGGACGGCCTGCGGAAGCTGGGCAAGAAGTCCGTGGTCGCCCTGCGTGAGCCCTCCCTGGGCCCTGTGTTCGGCGTCAAGGGCGGTGCGGCCGGCGGCGGCTGGGCCCAGGTGGTGCCCATGGAGGACATCAACCTCCACTTCACCGGCGACTTCCACGCCATCGGCGCGGCGAACAACCTGATGGCCGCCATGCTGGACAACCATATCCAGCAGGGCAATGCCCTGGGCATCGATGTCAAGCAGATCACCTGGAAGCGCGCGGTGGACATGAACGACCGCCAGCTGCGCCACATCGTGGACGGCCTGGGAGGCAAGGCCCAGGGCGTGCCCCGTGAGGACGGCTTTGAGATCACCGTGGCCAGCGAGATCATGGCCGTGCTGTGCCTGTCCACCAGCATCACCGACCTGAAGGAGAAGCTGGGCCGGATGATCGTGGCCTACACCTATGACGGCAAGCCCGTCACCGCCCATGACCTGAAGGCCGAGGGCGCCATGGCCGCCCTGCTGAAGGACGCTCTGAAGCCCAACCTGGTCCAGACCCTGGAGGGCACCCCTGCCTTCATCCACGGCGGCCCCTTCGCCAACATCGCTCACGGCTGCAACTCCATCATCGCCACCCGCATGGCCCTGAAGCTGGGGGACTACACAGTCACGGAGGCCGGCTTCGCCGCCGACCTGGGCGCAGAGAAGTTCATCGACATCAAGTGCCGCAAGGCCGGCCTGAAGCCCTCCGCCGTGGTGATCGTGGCCACCGTGCGGGCGCTGAAGTACCACGGCGGCGTGCCCAAGCCCGAGCTGAACCAGGAGAACCTGGAGGCGCTGGAGAAGGGCCTGCCCAACCTGCTGCAGCACGTGGACAACGTGAAGAACGTGTACGGCCTGCCCTGCGTGGTGGCCATCAACGCCTTCCCCACCGACACCAAGGCCGAGCTGGACCTGGTAGAGAGGAAGTGCAATGAGCTGGGCGTCAATGTGGCCCTGTCCGAGGTGTGGGCCAAGGGCGGCGAGGGCGGCAAGGCTCTGGCCGAGGAGGTCATCCGCCTGTGCGAGCAGCCCAGCCACTTCCAGTTCGTGTATGATACCCAGGCCTCCATCCAGGAGAAGCTGGACACCATTGTGAAGAAGGTGTATCACGGCGAGCGGGTGGTGCTCACCGCCAACGCCAAGAAGCAGGCCCAGCAGCTCACCGACCTGGGCTTCGGCGACCTGCCCATCTGCATGGCCAAGACCCAGTACTCCTTCTCCGACGACCAGACCCTGCTGGGCGCGCCCAGCGGCTTCGAGGTCACGGTGCGCAATCTGAAGGTCTCCGCCGGCGCCGGCTTCATCGTGGCCCTCACCGGCGATATCATGACCATGCCCGGCCTGCCCAAAGTCCCCTCTGCCGAGAAGATCGACGTAGACGAGAACGGCAAGATCACCGGCCTGTTCTGAGCCGGGCATGGGCATTCGGGTGCGGCAGCACCCCGCCGCTCGTGCGGCGTAAATCCGAAGCACAGCGGAGGATTTCCGCAGGGCGAATTTATTTCGCCCGAGGATCTAAAAAAACAGGGCCCCCACCGAATCAAAATTCGGTGGGGAGCCATGCCCGGCCTGCCCAAAGTCCCCTCTGCCGAGAAGATCGACGTAGACGAGAACGGCAAGATCACCGGCCTGTTCTGAGCATATGACCACATGCAGGGGGAGGCGCACGCCGCCTCCCCCTGCCCGAATCACCAAAAGGAGGAGACCCATGGCAGTTTTGCTCAGCGGAAAACCGGTGGCGGAACACATGTGCCGGGACATCCGGCTCCGCTGTGAGAAGCTCTCCCGCCGCGGCGTCACTCCCACCCTGGGCATCGTCCGGGTGGGACGCCGGACGGGGATTTCCCGACCTGAAGCTGCTGGAGCCCCTGGCCCAGACCCTGGAGG
>NZ_JAHZDL010000134.1:0-3990 GCF_019422385.1 Flavonifractor sp. | reverse complement strand
AGCAGGGTCTTGCCGGTGCCCGGCGGGCCCACCAGCAGCACGCCCTTGGGGATGCGGGCCCCCAGCTCCAGGTAGCGCTTGGGATCCTTCAGGAACTCCACAATCTCCTGGAGCTCCTCCTTCTCCTCCTCGGCGCCGGCCACGTCGGCGAAGGTGACCTTCTTCTGCTCGTCGGAGATGGTGCGGGTGCGGGCCCGGCCGAACCGGGCGGAGCGATCCACGCCGCCGCCTCCGCCGCCCCCGCCGCCGGCGCCGGCCTGCCGGAGGAACATGAAGTACCACAGCAGGAAGAACACCACAATGATGGCGATCCACGGCAGGAAGGACACCCAGAAGGGGGGAACCCACCCCTGGCGGTAGTCATAGTCCAGGATGATCCCGCTGCGGAACTGCTGGACGATCAGGTCGTTGAAGTCCTCCAGGAACTGGTCCCGGCTCCCCACGTCATAGGTGACGGTATACTGCCCGTCCTGGGGCTCTTTCAGGGTGAGGGTCACCCGGTTGTCCTCCAGTACCACGTTGGACACCTGCTGCTGCTCCAGCAGGCGGCGCACCTGGCCGTAGGTGGCCGGATCCCGGGCGTCGCTGCCGCCCCGGAGCGCGAAGATGGTCAGGAGCAGGATCACGGCGATGAGCAGGTAAAAGCCCACATCGCGGAGGCTTCCTCTGAATTTCAAGCTGGGCACACGTCCTTTCCGGGCAGATTCCGCCGTTCGGCGAAGCTCATTCGCCCCCGTACACCGAGGGCTTCAGCACCCCTATGTAGGGCAGGTTGCGGTATTTCTCATCGTAGTCCAGGCCGTACCCCACCACGAAGTAGTCGGGGATGGTGAACCCGGAGTAGTGCAGCTCCACCGGCTTGGTGCGGCGGGAGGGCTTATCCAGCAGGGTGCACAGCCGCACCGAGGCGGGCCGCCGGGCCTGGAGCAGCTGGAGCAGATAGCTCAGGGTGTTGCCGCTGTCCAGGATGTCCTCCACCACGATCAGATCCCTGCCCTCGATGTGCTCGCTGAGATCCTTGACAATCTTCACCTGGCCGGAGCTGGAGGTGCCCGAGCCGTAAGAGGACACGGCCATAAAGTCCACCGTGCAGGGCAGATGGATCTGGCGCACCAGATCCGCCATGAACACGAAGGAGCCCCGCAGCACGCTGACCAGCAGGGGCTCCTTCCCCGCGTAGTCCCGGTCGATCTCGGCGGCGATCTCCGCCACTCTCCGGCGCAGCTCCTCCTCGGAGAAGAGCACCCGCTCCACGTCCCTGTCCAGTAAATGTTCCATGTTGTCAGCCTCTCCCTTTATCATCTTTTTTCCAGAACAGAATTTCATAGGCGCTCTGGCCCGGCTGTGCGGTGCGCCCCTGGTCGGGGCCGAAGCCCGCCACGGCGGCCACGCCGCGGCCGTCGGCCAGCACCGGGATGCGCTCCCGCTCCCGCCGGGGCACCTTTTCGTCGATAAACAGCTTTTTCAGGCTCTTGGTTCCCCCCCGCCTGGGCAGCGAGATCTCGTCCCCCGTCTGCCTGGGCCGGAGCACCAGCGGCGGCGCCAGGGCCTCCCGGGCCAGGTAGAGGGCCCCGGGCTGCCGGTCGCTCCCGTCGGGGCAGCGCACCGGGCGGCAGCGCACCCGCCAGGGCGTGCCCGCCACCTCCGTCTCCCCGTCCAGCGCCAGGGGGGTGGGCAGGAAGGGGGGCAGGGGGGGCGACTGGGTGGTGAGCAGCAGCTCCTTGTACACCCGCTGGGCCAGACGCCCGCCGGGCAGGTGCACCACCGCGGAGGGGTCGTCCCCCCGGGCCAGACCCACCACCGCCTTCAGGTGGGCGGCGGAGCAGTTGACGGCCCCCCCGTCCCCCATCATCTCCAGCAGGCGGCGCACCGCCCGGGGGGCGATGGCCGCGGGCAGCTGGGCGATGTACCGGGCCTCGATGACCAGATCGTCCTCCGCCCACCGGGCGTTCCGGCAGGCCGCCGCGGCCTGGGCATTGAGAAAGTCGTCGTCGGCCCGGAGGTAGCCCATGGTCTCCGCCGCGCTCTCGGTGAGGCGGGGATTGAGCTGCCGCAGCACCGGCACCACCTGCCGCCGGATGCGGTTGCGGGCGTAGGCCTCGTCGGTGTTGGTGGAGTCCTCCACGTGGGGGACATGGTGCTCATCCAGGTAGGCCATGATGTCGGCGCGGGCGGTGGTGAGCAGGGGGCGCACAATGTCCCCCCGGCGGGGCGGGATGCCCGCCAGGCCGTGGAGCCCCGCCCCCCGCACCAGGTGGAGCAGCAGGGTCTCCAGATTGTCGTCGGCGCTGTGGGCGGTGGCGATGCGGTCGCACCCCGTGGTGTCCGCCACGGTGCGCAGGAACTCATAGCGCATCTGCCGGGCGGTCTCCTCCACCCCCAGGCCCCGCAGCTCGGCCTCCCGGCCCACGTCGCCCGCCCCCACGATGCAGGGGATGCCCCGCAGGGCGCACCACTCGGCCACAAAGGCGGCGTCCCGGTCGGATTCCGCCCCCCGCAGGCTGTGGTTGTAGTGGGCGGCGCTCACCCGGAAGCCCCCCTCCTTTGCCAAGGAGGAGAGCAGGTGGAGCAGGCACATGGAGTCCGCCCCGCCGGACACGGCGCACAGCACCGCGCCCCCCCGGGGCAGCATATCGTATTCCGCTGTCAGGGCTTTGACGGCTTCAATCATAGTTCTCCTTCTCAGCGGCCGGCATCTATGCCGGCCCTACGGCCTCGCAGAATTTCCGCCGCAGGCGGAAATCAAATCAAAATCTGTGCGGAGCAGGACATGCGCCTGCGCAGCACACCGCTGCTTGCTCCGCCACCGGCGGGCAACCACCCGCGCTGTGCGCGGGTGAGGGGGGTATCGAAAGCGGTTTCCTTGGGAACCGCTTTCGTATCCAGGGGGGAAGAATTCCCCCCTGGACGCTAGTATTCCTCGTGCCTCCGGTCAATACTGGAGAATGTCGTGTACTCCGGCAGCCACTGGAGCTCCACGGTGCGGGTCTCGCCGTGGCGGTTCTTGGCGATGATGCACTCGGCCAGATTGTGATTCTCGCTGTCGTCGTTGTAGTAGTCGTCCCGGTAGAGGAACATGACGATGTCGGCGTCCTGCTCGATGGCGCCGGACTCGCGCAGGTCGGAGAGCATGGGCCGCTTGTCGGAGCGGCTCTCCGGGCCGCGGGAGAGCTGGGACAGGCACACCACCGGCACGTTGAGCTCCTTGGCCATGATTTTCAGGGCCCGGGAGATGTCGGAGACGATCTGCTGGCGGTTGTCGCCGCTGCGCTGGGGTCCGCCGGCGGAGGTCATGAGCTGGAGGTAGTCTATGACCACCAGGCCCAGGTTATCCACCCGGCGGCATTTGGCGTTCATGTCCGCCACGGAGAGGGACGGGTTGTCGTCGATTAAGATCTGGGTCTGGTTCAGGGCGGCGGAGGCGGCGGCGATCTTGGTCCAGTCGTCCTCCCCCAGCTTGCCGGTGACCAGCTTCTTGTTGTCCACAAAGGACTCGCTGGAGATGAGGCGCATGCACAGCTGTTCCCGGCTCATCTCCAAAGAGAAGAACACCACCGTCTTGCCGGAGAACTTGCCCGCGTGGAGCAGCAGGTTCAGGGCGAAGGAGGTCTTGCCCATGCCCGGCCGGGCGGCCAGGAGGATCAGATCGGACTTGTTCAGGCCGGAGATGGCCATGTCCACGTCGGGCAGGCCGGTGGACAGGCCGGGCACCGCCTGGTCGCTGGCGGCCAGCTCGTTGAGCCGCTCGTACACCCCCAGGATCACGCTGGAGATGTGGGTCAGGCCCTGGGCGGCCCGGCCCTGCCGGATGGCGTAGATGCGCTGCTCCGCGGCCTCCAGCACCTCCTGGCCCGTGCCGGTGCCCTCCTGCACCAGGGCGGTCAGCTCCCCCGCCGTCTCGGCGATGCGCCGCAGCAGGGCCTTGTCCTTCACGATGGCCACGTACTCCTTCACGTTGGCCGCCGTGGGGGTGATCTCCATGAGCTGGAG
>NZ_JAHZDL010000133.1:1023-4253 GCF_019422385.1 Flavonifractor sp. | reverse complement strand
ACTGGCCCTCCAGCCCCGCCTTTTTCACCAAGTCCTTCATCACATACTCGGCCATTGGGCTCCGACAGATATTGCCGTGGCACACGAACAGCACTTTTACCATCGTCCTCACGTCCCTCCGTATTCCCAGAATGCTGCGTGACTCATTTTATCATATGGGGCATTTTGCTTACATCGGCGCCGGCCTCTCCCCACAAGACTGCCTGGCCGGGGCGGGAACTTGTTGGGGCGTCCCGTCCTCGGCCGGGTAGCGCCGGCGCAGACGCGCGATGCAGAGCATGCAGGCCGGAATCAGGAAGGCGTCAGCGCTGATCCAGGCGGCAGGAGAGGCAAAGCAGGCCGCGGCATAGCCCAGCGGCGGGACCAGGAAATAGGCCACGCCCACGCGGGCCGCCATCTCCAGCACACCGGCCAGGATGGCGAAGACGCTGTAGCCCATCCCCTGGATGGAGAAGCGGACGATATTTACCAGGGACAGGGGGATGCAGAAGGCACTGTTGATCAGGATATACTGGCTGGTCAGGGAGCGCAGCAGCTCCAGCTGCGGCTCCTTGGGATCCAGGAACAGCATGGCGCACTGGCCGGAGAAGAGCACCATGGAGAGCAGGATGGCCCCGGAGCAGATCACCCCCAGCAGGGTACAGGACCGGATCCCCTGGCCCAGGCGCCCCAGCTTCAGGGCCCCCACGTTCTGGCCGCAGTAGGTGGCCATGGTGGCCCCCATGGCGTCAAAGGGGCAGCAGAGCAGCTGAAACAGCTTGCTTCCCGCCGCCACCGCCGCCACATAGGTGCTGCCCAGGCCGTTGACCGCAGCTTGGAGCACGATGGAGCCGATGGCGGTGATGGAGTACTGAAGCCCCATGGGCACCCCCATGATGCACAGGTGGCGGCAGGTATCCGGATCCAGCCGGCGCTCCTCCCGGGTCATCCGGAGGATGGGGTACTTCTTCCACATATAGGCCAGGCAGGCCACGCCGGAGATCCCCTGGGACACCACTGTGGCGATGGCCGCCCCCGCCACCCCGGTGTGGAACCACAGAATAAAGGCAAAGTCCAGGAAGATATTCAGAACCGAGGACAGGGCCAGGAAGTACACCGGTGCCCGGCTGTCCCCCAGAGAGCGAATGATCCCCGCCAGCAGGTTGTAGAGGAAGGTGGTGGGGATGCCCATAAAGATGATGAAGATATAGATGTATGCGCCGTCGAAGATGTCCGCCGGTGTCTGCATCACCGTGAGGATGGCCCGGCACAGCAGGCCCGTGGCCACCGTGAGCACCAGGGCGAACAGGGCGGAGAGATAGGCGGCGTTGGCCACATAGCGGCGCATGCGGACCGGGTCGTTGGCCCCCACCCGCTGCGCCACCGGAATGGCAAAGCCGTTGCACACCCCCATGCAGAAGCCGATCACCAGAAAGCTGATGGAGCTGGTGGAGCCCACCGCCGCCAGAGCGCCCGCGCCCAGCAGTTTGCCCACGATCATGGTATCCATCAGGTTATAGAACTGCTGGAACAGCATGCCCAGCAGCGTGGGCAGCCCAAAGCTGAGAATCAGCCGCATGGGACTGCCGGTCGTCAGATCCTTCATCATAGAGAATACCTCGCTTCCCGCCGGTGCGGCCGAACTTCCGCCGCGCCAAACAACGGATTATTATAGCGGGGTTCGCCCTCCGTGCATAGAGGCGTTTTTCACAAGCTCTGCTGGGGTTTTTCCAAAAATTTCAGGCAGAAATCAGGACAGAGCGGTACAACCAAAAAGGACCGGCATCCGCTGGTGGGGCGGGTGCCGGTCCTTTTGCAAAATAGGGTCAGGCGTTGACGGACTCCACCAGAGCGTCGGCCAGGGCATCCAGCTCCACGGCCTTGTCGTCCCCCAGGGAGGAGGCCATGCTCAGCCGCTCGTTGAGGACGGTCATGTTCTTCATCTCCTCGTCGATGAACTTCTGCATCAGATCCCCGGACTTGCAGGCCCAGGAGCCGTTCTCGATGAGGGCGAAGGTGCGGTTCTGCAGGTTGAGGGCCTTCATGTCCTCCAGGAAGCTCTTCATCACCGGGTAGATGCCCAGGTTGTAGGTAACGGAGGCCAGGACGATGTGGCTGTACTTCCACGCCTCGGCGATCAGGTAGGACACGTGAGTGTTGGACACGTCGTACACCGCCACGTTGGTGATGCCCTTCTCGCACAGCTTTGCGGCCAGGGCCTGGGCGGCGGCCTCGGTGTTGCCGTACATGGAGGCGTAGGCGATCATGACGCCCTTCTCCTCCGGCTCGTAGCGGCTCCACTTGTCATACTTGTCGATGAAGTAGCCCAGATCCTTGCGCCACACGGGCCCGTGGAGGGGGCAGATGTACTTGATCTGGTCCAGGATGCCGCCGGCCTTTTTCAGCAGCAGCTGGATGTGGGGGCCGTACTTGCCCACGATGTTGGTGAGGTAGCGGCGGGCCTCGTCGATCCAGTCCCGGTCGAAGTTGACCTCGTCGGCGAAGAGCTTGCCGTCCAGGGCGATGAAGGAGCCGAAGGCGTCGGCGGAGAAAAGCACGCCGTTGGTGGTGTCAAAGGTGACCATGGCCTCGGGCCAGTGGACCATGGGGGCGCCCACGAAGGCCACGGTGTGCCTGCCGAAGCAGTGGGTATCCCCCTCCTTCACCTGGACGCACTCGTGCTCGTCGGGGTGGAAGCCGAACTGCCGCATGAGCATGAAGGATTTCTCGGTGGAGATCACCTTCACCTTGGGGTAGCGGCGGAGGATCTGCTCCACGCTGGCGCCGTGGTCGGGCTCCATGTGGTTGACCACCAGCCAGTCCAGGGGCTTGTCGCCCAGCAGGTGGTCCAGGTTCTCCTGGAGCTGCCGGTAGGCAGACCAGTCCACCGTGTCGAACAGCACGGACTGCTCGTCCAGCAGCAGGTAGGCGTTGTAGCTGACCCCCTTGGGGATGGGGTGGATGTTCTCAAACAGGTGGAGCCGGTGGTCGTTGGCCCCCACCCAGTACAGATCGTCGGTTACCTTGCGCACGCAATACATAATCTTCCTCCTTATCTGTCATGCTTCGGCGGCTCCGCGACGGCACACTGCTTGCCGCTCCGCGAAAAATCCGCTTCGCCCTTCGGGCGTACGCCTGTTTTTTCGTCTGCGCGGCGCGCTGTGTGCCTGCTCCGCACGCCATCCGCACTTCTGCTTGTCATGCTTCGGCGGCTCCGCGACGGCACACTGCTTGCCGCTCCGCGAAAAATC
>NZ_JAHZDL010000133.1:0-923 GCF_019422385.1 Flavonifractor sp. | reverse complement strand
CGCTTCGCCCTTCGGGCGTACGCCTGTTTTTTCGTCTGCGCGGCACGCTGTGTGCCTGCTCCGCACGCCATCCGCACTTCCTTTACGCCTCGATGAACTGATCCTTGCCCTCGGCGCACTCGGGGCAGACCCAGTCCTCGGGCAGCTTCTCAAACAGGGTGCCGGGGGCGATCTCCGCATCTTCGTCGCCTACCTCGGGGATGTACTCGTAGCCGCAGCCGCCGCAGACGTACCGCTTGCCGATGGGCTCGGGCTTGGGGGCGGGGGGCCGCTTCATTTTGACCATGGGAGGCGCGGGCAGCTTGTCGCCGGTGTCCAGGGCGGCGGCCAGCAGGGGCAGGATCTCGTTCACGTCGCCCACGATGCCGTAGTCGCAGTTCTTGAAGATGGGGGCGTTGCCGTTCTTGTTGATGGCCACGATGGTGGAGGCGTCCTTGATGCCCTTCAGGTGCTGGGTGGCGCCGGAGATGCCGCAGGCGATGTACAGGTTGCCGGTGAACTTCTGGCCGGACATGCCCACGTAGCGGCTCAAGGGGACGTACTTGAGGGTCTCAGCCACCGGGCGGGAGGAGCCGATGGCGGCGCCGGCGGCCTTGGCCAGGTTCTCGATGAGCTTCATGTTCTTCTTGTCGCCGATGCCCTTGCCGGCGGAGACCACCCGCTCGGCCTGGTTGATGGGGGTATCCATGGGGATGCCCACGGTGAAGTCGTGGCCGTCCTTTTTCAGGGCCTCCACCAGGGCGGCCACCTTGTCCTTGGACTCCCCGTCCCGGAAGATCTGGCGCTTGCGCACGCCGGTGATGGGGGCGGGCTTCTTGGCCACGGAGCGGCTGCCGCCCTCGCTGCCCTTGGAGATCTTGCCGATGAGGTGGGAGGCGATGACCACCCGCTGGATCTCGTTGGTGCCCTCGTAGATGGTGGTG
>NZ_JAHZDL010000132.1:0-4266 GCF_019422385.1 Flavonifractor sp. | reverse complement strand
AGGTGGGCGGCGAGGTCAAGCGGGAGCGGGTGGCCAAGGTCACCGGCGAGAGCGCCGGCGGCGACGGCACCGTCAAGAAGCAGCCCGTCAAGAAGGGCCAGAAGATCGGCCCCAACGAACCCTGCCCCTGCGGAAGCGGCAAGAAGTTTAAGAAGTGCACCTGCAAGGAGTACCACCCCGATCTATAATCGAAAAAGTGGCAAAGCCACTTTTTCGAAGGGGGCTGCATGACGGAAGGGGCTCGTTTTCTCACGAAAAAGTCGCCCCTTCCGCCATGAGAAGTGTCATTTCCGAGGCGCATGTCCCCAGAAAGGACGGATTTTGATTTTATTCCGTCGCCTACCTGCGCCCGCAGGCGCGTTTCGAGGCCAACCGCCGCTTGCGGCGGCTCTTGGGCCGAGATGGGCGACGGAACTCTGCGAGGCTTTTGTCAGACGGACGTTTCAGAAGAGCATCTGCGAGGGAGAGACAGCATGAATATCACCGAACACAATCAGAACGGTTTGGTGTACCTGACCGCCGACGGCTTTGAGGCCGCCGGCGGTGTGGCACACGGCTTTTCCACCCGCCGCGGCGGGGTGTCCGAGGGGATCTTCGCCACCCTCAACCTGAGCATGAACCGGGGGGACGACCCGGACAGGGTGCGGGAGAACTACCGCCGCTTCTGCGCCGCCATCGGCGTGGACGTGGGGAAGATCGTCTGCGCCAGCCAGGTCCACGGGGACACCGTGCGCACCGTCACCGCCGCCGACCTGGGCATCGGCCTGGACGAGGGGGAACCCTGGAAGGCCGACGGCCTGATCACCGACATCCCCGGCGTGGTGCTCACCATCTTCACCGCCGACTGCCTGCCCATCCTGCTCTATGACCCGGTGCGCCGGGTGGTCGGCGCGGTGCACTCCGGCTGGCGGGGCACCGCCCTGGGCATCGCCGCCAAGGCGGTGGAGCGGATGGTGGACTGCTACGGCTGCGACCGGATGGACATTCTGGCCGCCATCGGCCCCGGCATCTCCAAGTGCTGCTTTGAGACCCACGAGGACGTGCCCAACGCCATGACCGAGGCCATGGGCGCCGCCGCCCTGTCCGCCATCGAGGTGCTGCCCACCGGCAAGTTCCACGTGGATCTCAAGGCCCTCAACGCCAAGCGGCTGGAGAGCGCCGGACTGGATCCGGCCCACATCGCCGTCTCCCCTGACTGCACCTGCTGCATGCCGGAAAAATACTGGTCTCACCGGGCCACCCACGGGGAGCGGGGAAGCCAGGCGGCAATGATTGCATTGAGCGTCTAGGGGGGACGTTGTCCCCCCTAGATACGGCGGCGGTTCCAAAGGAAACCACCGCCGATACCCCTGGCCGCCGCGGCCAGGGGTATCGGTGTGCTCCGCAGGCGCACAAGGTGAATTGCCCCGCAGGGGCAAGAGAAGGCCCCCTGGGGGGTGTCCTGCTCCGCACTTCTTTTGATTTTCTTTTCCCCGCGGGGCGGGGAAAACGCTGTGAGACAAGCAGTTACAAAATTTGTGATACTTCATTGCCGTTGTACGCCAATCCAAAATCCCCCTCGGAGAGCGGAGGGGGTATCGCGCCGCAGGCGCGTATCTAGGGGGAACTGGTTCCCCCTGGAAGGCGCGTATCCTGCCGCGCAGCGGCAGAGATTTTCCGCAGAAAATCGACGCGCCTTTGGAAAGGAGGTCAGGCCCCTTGAAAAGAATACTGGCCGCCCTGCTGGCGGCGGCCCTGTGCCTGGGGCTGGCCGGCTGCGGATCCTCCCCGGAGCCGGTGGAATCTCCCACGCCCACGCCCAGTGCCACGCCGGCGGCGGAGCCGGCGGAGTTCGCCCTGGCCTGCTACCCGTCGGCGGGGTTCCACCCCATCACCGGCACCAACCGCACCAATCTGAACCTGGCCGGGCTGGTGTACGAGGGGCTGTTCGAGCTGGATCAGGAATTTCAGGTTCACAACGTGCTGTGCGCCTCCTATACTGTGTCCGAGGACGGCCTGACCTGGAGCTTCCGCCTGCGCCCCGGCGTCACCTTTTCCGACGGCAGCGCCCTCACCGCCGCCGACGTGGTGTCCTCCCTGGAGGCCGCCCGCACCAGCGCCCTCTACTCCGCCCGGTTTACCGGCATCGGCGCCGTGTCCGCCACGGCGGACGGCGGGGTGACCGTCACCCTCACCCGGGCCAACGGGAACCTGCCCGCCCTGCTGGACATCCCCATCGTGCGGGAGGCCGGGGCCGTCCCCCTGGGCACCGGCCCCTACGTGCTCACCGGCGCGGGGGAGAGCTGGAGCCTGACGGCCAACCCCAACTGGCGGCAGGGCCCGGAGAACCTGTCCCTGCAGTCCATCCCCCTGCGGGCCATCCACGAGGCGGACGAGCTCATCCGCGCCTTTGACACCCGGGAGGTCACCCTGGTGTCCACCGATCTGACGGGCACCAACTCCCTGGGCTTCTCCGGCTCCTTCGACACGGTGGACTACCCCACCAGCACCATGCTCTACGTGGGCTTCAACACCGTCTCCGGCCCCTGCGCCAGCGCGGCGGTGCGCCAGGCCCTTCTGCGGGCCTTCGACCGCTCGTCGGCGGTCACCGCCCGCCTGTCCCGCCACGCCCAGGCCGCCGCCCTGCCCGTCTCCCCGGTCAGCCCCCTCTACGACGCGGAGCTGGCCCAGTCCCTGGCCTACGACACCGGGGCGGCGGAGGAGCTGCTCACCCAGGCGGGGTACAGCCGCTCCGACGGGGTGTGGCAGCGGCGGGGGACGCCCCTGTCCCTCACCCTGGCGGCCCCCACCAACAACCCCACCCGGCTGGACGCGGCGGAGCTGCTGGCGGCCAACCTCACCGACCTGGGCATCCAGGCGGAGCTGGCCGCCCTGTCCTGGGACGACTATGTCCAGGCCCTGGAGGCGGGGGATTTCGACTTGTACCTGGGGGAGGTGCGCCTCACCGCCGACTTCGACCTCACCGCCCTCATCACCCCCGGCGGGGCGCTGAACTACGGCGGGTACAGCAATGCCCAGACCACCAACCTGCACAGCGCCTTCCGGGCCGCCTCCGGCACGGCCAGGACGGAGGCGGCGGCCCAGCTCTATGCCCAGCTGGCCCAGGAGCCGCCCTTCGCGGTGATCTGCTTCAAGAACTGGTCGGTGCTGATGCAGTGGAATCAGCTCTCCGGCCTGACCCCCACCCAGCAGAACCTGTTTTACCAGTTTGACCAATGGGAAATTTCATAAAGAGAGATAGGGGAGAGTGTATGGGAAACGTATTTCGCTGTTTTGTAGAGAAGAAGTCCGGCTACGATGTGGAGGCGGAGGGGCTGTTCCATGAGCTCCGCCACACCCTGGGGCTCACCGGCCTCACCGGCGTGCGGGTGCTCCGCCGCTACGATGTGGAGGGGGTGGACGAGGCCGTCTACGCCGCCGCCCGCACCACCATCCTGTCCGAGCCACAGGTGGACAAGCTGTGGGACGAGAAGATGCCCGCCCCCCGGGGGGAGCACACCCTGCTGGCGGTGGAGGCCCTGCCGGGGCAGTACGACCAGCGGGCCGACTCCTGCGCCCAGTGCATCCAGATGATGACCGGCGGGGAGCGCCCCGCCGTCCGGGCCGCCACGGTGTACGTGCTCCAGGGCACCCTCACCCCGGAGGAGCTGGACAAGGCCAGGGGCTACCTGATCAACCCGGTGGAGAGCCGGGAGGCCGCCCTGGACAAGCCGGAGACCCTCCGGCAGAGCTACCCCGTGCCGGAGGACGTACCGGTGCTGGACGGCTTCGCCCACATGAGCGAGGAGGAGCTGCGCCAGGTGCTGGACACCTACGGCCTGGCCATGGATCTGGCGGATCTGAAGTTCTTCCAGCAGTACATGTTTGAGGAGGAGCTGCGGGATCCCACCCTCACCGAGCTGCGGGTGGTGGACACCTACTGGTCTGACCACTGCCGCCACACCACCTTCTCCACCCACCTGGACGGGGCGGACATCGCCGACGGGCAGGTGAAGGCCGCCTATGACCGCTACCTGGCCGCCCGGGTGGAGGTGTACGGCCAGGAGAAGGCCGCGGCCCGGCCCCAGACCCTGATGGACATCGCCACCATCGGCGCCAAGACCCTGAAAAAGCGGGGCCTGCTCCCCGAGCTGGACGAGAGCGAGGAGATCAACGCCTGCTCCATCCACGTGCCCGCAAAGGTGGACGGGAAGAAGCAGGACTGGCTCCTGATGTTCAAGAACGAGACCCACAACCACCCCACCGAGATCGAGCCCTTCGGCGGCG